>JAISRV010000310.1 GCA_031273445.1 Candidatus Adiutrix sp.
TTCTTCGTCTTCCGAAACGAGCCGGCCGTTTTCCACGATCACCCGGCCCTGGGCGACGACGGTCTCCACGTCGTTGGAAGAGAAGCCGAAAGCGAAGTGGCCGTAGAAGTTGTCGCGGCCGATCGGCGTGGGGCTCTGGTAATTGAGAACGACCAGGTTGTTGTCGTCGTCGCCGGGAATATCCATAGCCCCGAGATACTGGTGGACGGCGCGGAAACGGGCGTAGAGCTCGGCCGGAGTCAGACCTTCGGCGCCCTGGCCGGCCATATAGGCGGCCTGCGCGCTGCGGATCATGTCGTTATGCATGCCGTCGAGGCCCAGCATCACGCGCGGAGTCCATTTGTAGCCGGCGAGGCCGACGTTGTTGTTCTGGTTGCTTTCACAGCTCTGGGCCGCCCAGGCCCGGGAGTCGGCCACCAGCCGTCTTTCGTTTTCGTCAAGATGCACGCAATGCCCCAGAATGGTGTGAGGCTGGGCTAGAACGCCGAACTTGTCAAGACGCTGGGCCACCCGCAGCTTATAAGTCGCCAGGCAGTGCGCCTGGTCCGACTCGGCTTCGGCCGCGTGAATATGGAGCCCGGTCTTGTGTTTGACGGCCAGAGCCACCGCTTTTTTCAAAGTCTCGTCGCCCACGGTGAAGGAGGCGTGAAGGCCGACCAGGCCGTGACGGCCGCTGCTCAAATAGTCGTCGTGCTCGGCCAGGCCCTCTTCGGCTATTTTTGGCCCGTCGCGGTCGGAAATCTCATAACACAAAAGATGCCCCAGGCCCACGCGCTCGAAAGCGCCGGCGATGGTTTCCAGGGAGCCGCGGACGGCGAAAGGCGCCGCGTGATGATCGACGATGAAAGTGACCCCGCGCTTGGCGCAGCCCATGGCCGCGACCAGGGCGCTGGCCTCGGTCATCTGGTTGTCGAGACATTTGTCCAGACGCCACCAGATCTGTTGCAGCACTTCCGTAAAATTGACGGGCGTCTTGGGCGAGGGGGGCATGCCGCGGGAGAGGGCGGAATATATGTGATGATGGCCGCAGCCGAAGGAACGGGCGACGAGTTTGCCGCCGCAGTCGATCACCCGGTCGCCGGGCCGGCGCTCGGCCAGGGGCGGCGTTTTGTCCATAAACTCAACGCCGCCGCGCGGCCCTTCTTCAACCGCCAGGTCGGTCTTTTTGAAGTCCAGGCTGTTCTGGTCAAGATAAAGAGCGTTTTTTAGATAAAGGGTCATGAGTTTCGTCCTTCGGTCTACAGAATCCTGGCGCGTCCGTCTGCCAGACGCTCGGCCAGTTTGTCGGCCGGGTTGTTGAATTTGGCGAGCATCATCATGGCGGCTATGATATAGGGCTTGTAGCTGGCCTCCTTATACATGGCCACGCGGTGACGGTCGAAGACCGAGGCTTCGACTTCGCCTTCCTTGCAGGAGACGCCGGTGATGTCGGCCGGCAGACAGTGCAGGTAGAGCGCTTCGCCGTATTTGGTCTTCCGGTTGGTCTTCAACATCATGGCTTCAGTGGCCTGCCAGTCTTTGTGGCCGGCGTTCTGCTTCAGAAGCTCCTGCTCCAGAGCCTTGATGCCGGCCTCATCGCCGTCGCCGTAAAGGACGGTGCGTTTCTCCATGGCGGCGAACGGCGCCCAGCTCTTGGGGTAGACGATGTCGGCGCCCTCGAAGGCCTCTGTCATGGAATTGCTTTTGGAGAATTTGCCGCCGCTGGCCTCGGCGTTCTTCCGGGCCGCCTCTTCGACTTCCGGCATGACCTCATAGCCTTGGGGATGGGCCAGGGCCACTTCCATGCCGAAGCGGGTCATCAGGCCGATGACGCCCTGGGGCACGGACAGGGGTTTGCCGTAGGAAGGCGAATAGGCCCAGGTCATGGCTATCTTTTTGCCTTTGAGCTTGTCGACGCCGCCGAAGGCGTTGATGATGTGCAGCATATCGGCCATGGTCTGGGTGGGATGGTCGATGTCGCACTGCAGGTTCACCAGCGTGGGGCGCTGCTCCAGAACGCCGTCGCGGTAGCCCTCCAGAACCGCCTTGGAGACTTCCCGCATGTAGGCATTGCCTTTGCCGATATACATGTCGTCGCGGATGCCGATGACGTCGGCCATAAAAGAGATCATGTTGGCGGTTTCGCGCACGGTTTCGCCGTGGGCGATCTGGCTTTTGCCTTCGTCAAGGTCCTGAACGGTCAGGCCCAGAAGGTTGCAGGCGCTGACGAAACTGAAGCGGGTGCGGGTGGAATTGTCGCGGAAAAGCGAAACGCCCAGGCCTGAGTCGAAAAAGCGGGTGGAGACGCCGGCCTCGCGCAGGCCGCGCAAAATATCGGCCACGGCGAAGACGGCGGCGATTTCATCGTCGGTCTTTTCCCAGGTCAGAAAAAAGTCGTTAAGATACATATCTTTGTAATTGAGTTTGCTTAAACGCCTGATGAGGCTTTTAATCTTCAGCTTGTCCATGCGGTCGCTCCTTCGCCGGCCCTGCCGGCCTGACGGCCGCTCGCGCGGCGTCGTCGATTAATATGGTTCCATATGGCGCGCCCGGCCTTCTTCCCCGGGCTTGCGCGTCTATTGCAAGATTGGACTGTGTGGTTATAAGGAACTAACCGCACAGGGCACTATATGGGTTCCCCGGCCTTCTTTGACGGCCAGGCCCAGATTCTGGGGGTCGGTGATGATGACTTCCTTGCCGCCGTTCTTCAAAAAATTGAGGGCGGCTTCGATTTTCGGCCCCATGCTGCCAGGGGGGAAGTGCCCCTCGGCCAGATATCGGGCCATCTGGTCGGCCGTGACCCGACCCAGTTTTTCTTCGTTGGGTCGGCCATAATTTATGGAAACCTGGGCCACGCCGGTCGAAATGATCAAAAGGTCGCTTTTCAGTTTTTCAGCCAGGAGACAAGTGGCCAGGTCTTTGTCTATGACCGCGGCCACGCCTTCAAGCCGGCCGTCCCTTTCAACGACGGGGATGCCGCCGCCGCCGACGGCGACGACGTTGAAGCCGGCCGCGATCATGCTTTCCACCGCTTCAAGCTCCACAATCGCCAGCGGCGCGGGCGAAGCCACCACCCG
>JAISRV010000386.1 GCA_031273445.1 Candidatus Adiutrix sp.
CGGGTGGGTCCAGGGCAGGGCCGCGAGGCCCTCCCCTGGCGGGGGCGCGGGGCGCGGAGCCCCGCAATGATGGCCGGGCCGACCAAGAGGGCGGGCTGACAGGGCAACCGCCCTCGCCCTTACGGGGAATTGTGAAATCTGGATTCGTTGCCCTTGATTTCACATAGCAACCGATGTCCACTTTTTTGTCAAGTGTACGCTTTAACCGGATGAACCGAAAATGCCGCTATTCACACCACAAAGTACGCTTTAACCGGATGAATCAGTGATAGCTTCCGACTATTGTGTTTATTCGCGGTCGGCCGCGCTTTCAGAGAACGCGTCAGCCTCTTTTACGGCAGGTCAGAATAATCGGCGTATAAGCCCGGCCAGCCAGAAGCGCCTTCCCGCACAGGTCGGCCAACCCCGCCCTGTGCAGAAAATCAACCCATTTTTTGACCCGGCCCAGGCCGGCCCAGGTGGAGAAGCAGGTGGAGAGCGATATTTTGTCTGCCTCAGCTTTATCGGCGGTGATTTCATATCCGTTGGCCGTAAAGTGACGGCGCAACGACTCCAGATCCAACTGCCGCCGCCAGCAAGCTCCTTCCGTGAAACGGAGAAACACTTTTTTCATGCCAAAGTCACTTTCTATTAATTTGATAAAGCATCATTTTTTCCGTGCGCCGAATTTCCAGGAATTGCCGTTGCGCATGATGATATAGACGCTGGCCGGATCAATATCCCTCTCCCCTCCGTCGACGCCCAACCAGGACTCAATGGTTGAGCGCCTGATATAGGTTGTTTGCGGCGTCACCAGCTGATCAAAGACAACATGGACAACATGCCGGAAAAAGCTGAACTCCCTTTTGGAAATCCAGCGGCTGTAAAGATGCATCGGGCAGAATCTCGCCGCGGCCCCGGGGAGCGACATGACCATTTTCACATAACACCAAATAAGCGAAAGCCAGAGGCGCGGCTATGGCATATTTGGTGATACGCCACGGCAACCGTGAGCAGACACGGCGCAGGGGATCAACCAGAATCCTTACCGCCGCGTTGCCTTCAAAGCCATACACCCAGGCATGGAACCTGCCTCCCGGCTTGGTATTGCCGATGACGGAGGCCAGGCCCGCCCGTGGGTTTTTCATGTGATGCAACACGCCGACGCAATATACAATGTCAAAACCCGGCGACGCAAAAGAAGCCAGATCCTGTTTATGGATTTCCCAGTTGGCGTAGCCAGTCAGACGCAGATTCCTTTCCGCCGCCAGCACGGCGTCGCCCAGGTCAACGCCCGTGACGCTCCTTGGGTGAAAGTCCAGCACATGCGCCAGGATGGAGGCCGAGCCGCAGCCCAGCTCAAGAACATCCTTGCCGGCGAAATCATCCGGCCGCAAAGGCAGGAGCCAGTCTTCCACCTGCTCACGCGTGTAGATGGAGCCTTCCGGGAGATTATTCCAGGAGGCCGCGAACGCTTTGGCCGTGGCCTCATCGCCAGTTTCGGACTTAGCTTGTTCCGCGCTTGAACCGGCAACTGGCGTAACCGTTGATCGACGAAAAACCGCCTCACCACGACTCCTTGACCGCCATGATCACGAAAATAGTCAACAGCATATATTCTTTGGTCTGGTCATAATGCGGCACATTGGCCGGCCAGAATTCGTCATAAAAAGACTTGGTCGCCATATCCATTTTTAAGGTCATCTGAGGATGCTTTCCTGTTTCAACCAGTCGTAGTTTACCGCTATTTCAGCGACATCAAAATGAGGTTTTAAAGCTTTCACAATTGACGGCAGTTGAGATAAATTTTGATTTTGTTGCCCGAGGGCGATATGCACATAAGCGATAGTAGCTAACAGTTCCATATCTTTGGCGTTTTTAGCGGAGAACAGGCCCACTAGCCGGTTTATGTGCGGCTCTATTTGGCTTGGGTAAGCTCCGCATTGCCCAATAAAAGTTTTGGAGTTATCGCCTTTAGTAAACTGATAACCGCCATATCCGTTAAAATCGACATAAGAACGATTTACAGCCTTGTAATACACAGCCAAATCAAGGTCAGCCATAACATCTTGAGAATATGGGCCATAAGTATAAATACTAAAATTATACCCCAGCTTGACGCTAAAGCAATGCTGAAGGAAAAACATGTATTTCAGTATGGATGTTTTGCCAATATTAGGCTGTTTTTCCGTAATTAGCGCTAAAGTGGCTATTCTTAAATTCTCGCTCATAATTACCCCCTGGCTCTATCAATATAAAATCTGACATTTGCGACGTTATTAGAAAGTTCCAATAATTGTTTAATCAATTGTGATTTTTCGCTAAGCGGTTTCATTTTATTATTCTTGTGAAGTATTTGAATGTCGTTGTTCATTTTATACCATGCCGTTGCCGCCTTGTCATCATACCAACACCCATCTTTCATGTCTTTGTATTGTTCTTTAGTTCTCACTAAATCCGCATCATCCGGCGAGTTAACATCGTGTAAGCATTTGTAATGCTTTCTATCCCGTATTATTTTACCATGTTCGCCGCATTGATCATTAATAATGCTGGAATAGATGGTCCAATCGTCGTAAGCCAGGTATCTGTCAATTTCAGTCGGCGGCGGGAAACAGCCGCCGGCTTCTCCTTTCAATCGCAAGACTTCTTTTATTACATGATATAGATGGTAATCGTATACTCTTCGAATCTTATGAAAATACACCTGAGAAAACATGTAATACCTGGCAAGCACCAAACTCTCCGCCGCCATCCATCCTTTTTCGTCGACGACAATTGAAAGCGCTCCGGTTTCAGTCGTTGCCGCCGCCATAAATTGAACTAAACGGTAATTATCATAGTGCCCATATTTGACGCCAAGATGATAAGAATCTCGAAGAAGGTAATCCGCTCTGTCCGCATCAATTGATCCCGATATCAACTCTTTCCAAAATATAGAAGAAACAGAAGGGTTTAATGCGGAAACATCTGATAAAAATATATTTTGATCTCCCAATAATTCAGTGACTTGCTCCACGCGAATTCCATAATTATTAAAATTATCAGGGTGATTATTTATTATGTCAGTAAATTTTTGTTTAATAATGGCGATGCTGTATTCTTCATGTTTATAGCGATTTTCGCCATCTCGTATAGGAAAAAGATTTTCACCGCTATGCGAAAAAGGAGCGTGTCCCACATCATGAAGCAATGCCGCCATCCGTATCACTTTTCGTGAGCGATCTAATCCGCTTTTATTGATTTTGTAATCATCTAAAAGCGCTCCATATTTTTTAGATATGACATCAAACATATCTGATGCCATTCGCATAACGCCGATAGAATGCTCAAATCTTGTATGCACAGCTCCAGGGTAAATCATGTTCGTGAGAGATAATTGTTTGATTCTCCTCAAACGTTGAAAATAAGGTGAATTGATAATCTCACACTCTTGATCATCTAGCTCTATAAATCCATATAGTACATCCCGAATTATCTTTGCCAATGCATTACCCCGTTCTTCGGTTCGCCAGTTCAATCGTCCCAATTAGGTAATAGCTTCCGGCTATTGTGTTTATTCGCGGTCGGCCGCGCTCTCAGAGAACGCGTCAGCCTCTTTTGCGGCAGGTCAGAATAATCGGCGTATAAGCCCGGCCGGCCAGAAGCGCCTTCCCGCACAGGTCGGCCAACCCCGCCCTGTGCAGAAAATCAACCCACTTTTTGACCCGGCCCAGGCCGGCCCAGGTGGAGAAGCGGCGGCTGGTCAGGCGCTCCATGAATATTTCCCGGCCGAAATCCAGCGCTTCGACCTCAGGCCGGCCGCCCCAGCGCCGGGCGTCTTTCTCCGTCAACAGTTGGAGAGTCTCCACGAAAGCCGGGTCCCGCCCCCACAGGCGCACCCATATTTTCGCCAGGGCTTTTGGAAGATGCGGAATCCAGGGCAGGGCATAATGCCCCTCAAAAAAAGAACCATAGTTGGGGTAGACGAACTGGGCGTAACCGCCCGGTTTGAGCACCCGGAAGGCCTCCCGAACCGCCTGGTCGGGCGCGGCCACATGCTCCAGCACATTGGTCGAATAAACGAGATCAAAAGAGCCGTCAGGCCAGGGCAGCGACTCGGCCGAAGCGTCCCTGACCACAGCCGGGTCTAAACCATATTGGGCCAAAATTTCCCGCCCGAGCTGATAGGAAGAATCAAAACCGGCGGAAGACGGTTCCACGCCGAAGATTTCCAGGCCGTAATCGCGCCGGGTCACGGCCAGAAAAACGCAAAAGCCGCTGCCGATTTTCAGAAGGCGCTTGCCGGGCAAAAAAGACCGCGCTTCCGTTCGCAGAACCTTACATAAAATGGCCACCTGTTCGTGCGCCCTGGCTTCATCCAAAACATCGGCCGCGCCTTTCGCCGCCGGCGTTTTGCCCAGCGTTTCAAAAAACCCCCGTATGATCCGGTCACCCTGTCCACTATGTCGGCGGAAACAGCGATCATGCGGCCTCTCTTGGCGAACTTTCCCCGCCGCGCCTGAACAAAAATTCGTTGTTGCCGTGGCCGTTGGTCGTGACCAGTTTTTCCAGGGTGAAATCGCGCCGGCGCAAAAACTCCAAAACTTCTCCGGGGCTGGAGACCTCGAAGGGCCAGCCGCCGATCCAGTCAAAAACGTCGTGCAGCGGCGACATGCCCCGCTCTTTATGCCGCGTATAGTGCCTGAAGGGGCTGCCGGTCAAAACCAGGCTCCGCCCGGCCTGGAACAGGGTGAGGGGCGGCACGAACACGGCGGAGGTTAAAATTCGCCCGGCGGGGCCGGAGTTATATGTTTTTTTGACTAAAGCCCAGAAGCGGGAAAGGACGCCCTGGTCGTTATACAGGGCGACATATAATCCGCCGGACGGCTTGACCGCGGCGGCGGCGTTGGCCAGGGCCTCCCATTGACTGCCGGTGTGGTGCAGGACGCCCCAGGAGTATACGACGTCGAACAGGCCCAGGCCGGCCAGGTAGGCTTTATCCAAAACGGAGCCCTCTTCGACGCGCCAATCCCGCTCCCCGGTCGCGAAGCGTGAGCGAAGACTCAAGGTGGCGGCCACGGACTCGCGGTCGTAATCAAAAGAAACGACTTCAGCCCCCAACCGATAGGCGGCCAGACTGAACAGCCCGCTGCCGGAGCCTATGTCCAAAAAACGCCGGCCCCGCAGGGAGTCAAGGCGAAGCATGTTTTTAAGAGACTCTTCCGCCGCGACGATGCGGTCTTCACTTAAAAGCTTCAAAAAGTTTCGCCAGTTTTTGCCGAACCCGAAGCGGGCCTCGCTTTCGGCTTTTGCCGTCGCCTTTGATGCGGGCGCCATATTTCTCCTTCAGCGGCGACCGCTCACGGTCGCCCCCGATCTTCCATCTGCTCTATTTAATCCGCTTGTCCGGAGCCTTTTTCTTCGCCGTTTCAAGCTGCCCAATGCTTTTGTCCGGGGTCGGCAGGTCTTCGGGCATGGCTTTTGCGCCTCCATCAGGTCCGTGAATTTCGAGTCGTTTTTTTTATCGTAAAAGACATAGTGTTGGGCGGCAGAATTTTGTCGGGCCTTTTTTGTTCTGTTTTCTTATCTGTTTTCCTGGTCATGGGAGGCGCATCCTCGCCATTCCAAATCATAGACCCATTATGCCCCCAATTCCCCAAAACTTCAACTCGCAACCGACGTCCATTTTTTGTCAAGTGTACGCTTTAACTCTTCCGCCGTGACTCGCTACCATAAGCCGCGCAAAAAATCCGTCAGCGGCGACCGCCACATGCCGACCAGGCCGTCGACCGCCAGCCAGCGGGTCAGCATAAAGGGCCGGGTCAGAAAAGAAATGACGACCAGGCCGATACAGCCGCCGTAAAGCAGCCGGAAACGGCGCCTCGAGGTCCTTTCTCCCCGCCGCACTATGACATAGGCGCACAACAGAGAAAAAAAGAAAACCCCCAAGGCCGTTTTATAGCCCAGAGCGGGCATGGAATTATAAGGGCGCATTTTGATCAGCAGATAAAAAGAAAAACTTCCGCAGACCGCCAGCCCCAGAGACAGCTTGACCAGCGCGTCCCGTGAGAAATGACGGCGGGCCTCTTCAAACCACCGCCACAGACGCCAAAAGAAACAGGCCGCCAAAAGGCCCGCCGCGTAGCGCCACATAAAAACATGACTGTACCAGACCAGTTGGGTGTGGCTGGGGTGATAGCCGTTCTGCCCGGCCAGCACCTGGGCTTCGCTCAGAAACAGCGCGGACTGGCTGCCGTCCAAAAACGGCAGCGGCGGGAGGAACACGCTTAGGACCATATATAAAAAAGTCATAAAATTATTAAAAAAATCATCAACCATAAGAAGCATGGATTGATGAGCGAAAATCAGCTCCTCTTCCGTGCCCGGGGCCAGATGCTCCCCGGCGTAAAGGCTTCTGACGGCCACATAAAGAGCCAGCGCCCCCAGGGCGCTGCCGCCGGCGCCATAAAGGCCGCGCAGCATCTTTTCTTGCCCATGCTTCAGACTGAGGCCGGCCACCGCCATTAAGGCCCCCAACAGCCCGCAAATATAGGCCAGCCAGTGGTCGCCGGAAAAAAACAGCAAAATCAAAGCGAGCGCGAGCAACAGGCGGTCGCCGCGGGAGGGTTGCCGACCCCGCAGCCAGGGCAATAGGGCGTAGAGATGCAGAGCCGCGTAGCAATAGACGAGATAGAATAAATTCGTGTTGCCCATGGTGAAGTTGTAATGAAGGTGCGTGCCCAGCGTCAAAAAAATGCTGACCAGGGCGGCCAGGGAAAGGCCGCCGCCGGCTTTAAAAGTCAGCAGAAAGACAAAGCCGGCCATAAACAGGGCCAGCCCCATATAAACCGCCTTGGGCGGCAGGGTTTTCTCCAGCAGATACAAGGGAATCAGAGAAGACGGCGCCCAGGCGTAGCGCGCGTAGCCTCCATCGCCTTTATTATAAGCGTAAGGCAGGAGCAGCTTCCAGGCGTATCCGCCGTCAAAGGCTTCGTCAATCGCCGCTATGGCGCTGGGCGTGACCACCAGCCCGTAAGGCTTGGCCGCGTAAGGCGAGGCGACATATAAAAGGCCGCCCAGCCCCGCGAGCAGCAAAAAAAGAACCGCCAGGGGCTTTTTCCAGGCCCTCGGCCCGGCCGCCGCGTGGTCTTGCCTGTGATGATCCATTACCGCAAATTAGCCCCGGCGCCTTAAATAGCCTTCCGGCGCGGCGCTGATTAAAAGTTTGCGCTCATATTCGAGATCCACTTCAAAGTCGGCGTTCTCGGCCAGAAAGGCCCGGACGGCGGTGAGAGGGTTGTTGCCGGCGCCCCAGGGGCGGCCGGCGGCCGCCGCTTCAGCCGGAAATTTTTCCACCACCCCGTCATAGACCACCAGATAACTGCCGCGGGTGACCAGGGGCCCATAAAGACGCAGTTCAGCCAGAACATGGTCGTGGGTGTGGTTGGAATCGAGAACCACCATCACCGGCCCGCCCGCGGCCCGGGCCAGCCGCCCGGCTTCACCCACGGCGGCCGGACTTAAACTGTCGGCCTCCATAAGGGCAATGCGCCCGGCCAGAGGATGATTTTCAATAAGCGGACGGTTGTGAGGGCGAATCTCCACGTCAACGGCCAGCACCCGGCCGCCGCCCCCCAGGAGTTCCAGCATGGAGGCGAAAAAAACGGCCGACCCGCCGTGGGCCACTCCGGTTTCCACGATGAGAGCCGGTTTGATTTTCCAGATAATCTCCTGCAGGGCGGCCAAATCTTCCGGATACTGAATCACCGGCCGCCCCAGCCAGGAAAAATTGTAGCTGTAGCCGCTTTTCAGCGACTCGCGCAAAAAACCGTCGGCCGCGGCCCGCAGGGTAACATTGGCGCCCTGATCTTCCAGGCGGCGGGCTTTGTCCATATAAAACTGTTTTAAAACCTGATTCATCAGTAATCCCAGACTTTCCAGGGGGCCGCCCCCCTGTCCCAAAGCCTTTCCAGTTGCTCCTTATCCCGCTGGGTATCCATGCATTGCCAGAAGCCCTCGTGCTTGAAGGCGTCCAGATCCATTTCCGAACCGATAGCCGTCAGCGCCCTGGCTTCCAGGGAGCAGTTGTCGCCGTCAATGTATCTGAAGACGCTCGGCTCCATGACCATGAAGCCGGCGTTGATCCAGCCGCCGTCGCCTTTGGGCTTTTCCTGGAACCCGGTCACGGTCTTCTGATCTTCCGCGAAACTCAGAACCCCATAGCGGCCGCCGGGCCGGACGGCGGTCATGGTGACTTTTTTCCCGACCGCCTTATGGTGGGCGACCAGGGCCTTCAGATCCACATTGCTCAGGCCGTCGCCATAGGTGAGCATGAAGGTTTCCTTGTTGATGAACGGTTCCACGCGCTTGACCCGCCCC
The DNA here is from genome assembly GCA_031273445.1 of Candidatus Adiutrix sp. GTDB lineage: Bacteria > Desulfobacterota > Desulfarculia > Adiutricales > Adiutricaceae > Adiutrix. Next base: position 8,341 of record JAISRV010000386.1, read on the forward strand.
CCGGTGGCGGTGCCGTAACCGGTGTCGATCAGCGTGACCCGCCAGGGTTCGGCCACGTTGGAGTGGACTTCCATCCGCCCGCCGCTGCGAAAATCGAAGGTCACGTCGGAACGGTGCAGATAGTAATCGGCAAAATATTCTTTAATCATATAGCCGCGATAGCCGCAGCAAATGACGAAGTCGTTAAAATTGAAATGGCTGTAATATTTCATGATATGCCATAAAATAGGCTGGCCGCCGATCTCCAGCAAAGGCTTGGGCCTGAGGTGGCTTTCCTCGGAAATGCGCGTCCCCAGGCCGCCGGCCAGAATCACCACCTGCATAATTCCTCTCCTTATTTACTGCAAGACGCGCATCTGGCTGATCTGGATGAAAGAAATGCGGGGAGCGCCCAAGGCGGCGTTGGACTTTTCCGTCAGCTCCTGCCGCAGCCGCTTTTGAAGCTGGCTGTCGGCGATGACTTCGGCGCCCAGCCCCTGGGTCGCCCGGTAAATAATATCACGTATGACGGTCAGTTCATTTTCGATGAAAAACCTGTCCGGCGCGTCCTCATAATAAATGACGACGAACATTTCCGCCACAATGTCGCTCCGCCGACCGGGAAAATTTATATAAAAAGGCCCTACTTGAATTTCGCCCGGCGCCGGCTCGCGGGGCGGCGCCCTGGTCTCGATGACCAGGGGCTTTTCCGGCGCCAGAGGCGCTTCGGGAGGGCGGCTGAAAAAAATTTTGTAGGCGCCCAAGATCAACCCGAGCAAAGCCACGGCGGCCGGGATGATGAGAATCAGCATTTTCGTTTTAGCTATTTTGCGGACTTCAGGCTCCCTCGGCGCGGGCGGAACCTCAGGCCGGGGCGGGGGCGGGGGCGACTGTTCCTCTACCGGCGGCGGGGCCGGGGCCGCGCTGCCCAGAAAGATGCCTTCTATATCCAGTTCCACCTTTTTGGCCTTCGGCGCTTCCTCCGCGCCGGCCGCCTCCCTGGGGGCCAAGGCGTCGTCCATAAACTTCGGCGTCTCCGGCCTGGGCGCCGCCGCGGCGGGCGCGGCGGGCGCCTCCTCCGGCCTGAAGGGCGCCACAGGGTCGCCGAAGTCGTCCACCTCCAAATTCGCCGGATCCGTCTTCGGCGAAAGTTCCTGAACATCCGCCTCGGCCGGCGACTCGGCCGCCTCGCCGGCCGGCGCGTCAACGCCCGCGGCCAAAGCGGCCGTCTCCAAACCCGGCGCCTCCGGCCCGGGCGGCGGAAAAGCGGGCTCGGGCTGAACGGGCCTTTCGGCAATCACGGCGGCCGGCGGCTCGTCGTCCCAATCGTCGGCCTCGGGGTCAAGGGGCAGACTATCCCAGTCGTCGAGGTTCAGACCCGGTTTTTTTTCGTCGGCCATGGTTCGTCACCCCGGCAAACCCTTTCGCGCTTCAGGCCCTCAGGCCCGCGGCCCGGGGGGGCGCCCGGCCCCGGCGTCCTGAGCCGCGCCGCGTTCTTCAAAATAACGGCGCAGCTTGGCGCGCAGCCGCAGAAGGCTTTTAGTGTGCAGCTGACTGATGCGCGACTCGGTATAGCCCAGGATCAACCCGATTTCTTTCATGGTCAGTTCTTCATGGTAATAAAGAGTGACCACCAGCCGTTCCTTTTCCGCCAGCCCTTCGACGGCCTTGGCCAAAACGTCGCGCACCTCGCCCTGGCCTAAAATAGTCAGGGCGTCAAGGGCGTTTTCATCGGCCAGGATGTCGTAGATGTCGCGGCTTTCGCGGGCGCCTGTCTTGTCCACGGCCCTGAAGGCGTCCAGATCAAGAATGCTGATGGTCCGCACCTCGTCTATCAGCTTCAGATATTCGGGCGTCGATATTTCCAGAGCCGCGGCCGCTTCCTCATCGGTGGCCGGGCGCCCCAACTCGCCTTCCAGCCTCTGCCAGAGGCGCTCAAGCTGGTTGGCTTTTTTGCGGACGGAGCGCGGCACCCAGTCCAGGCTGCGCAGCTCGTCCAGCATGGCGCCTTTGATGCGGAATTCGGCATAGGTCTTGAACATGATGGCCCGGCCGGGGTCGAATTTGTCGACCGCGTCGATAAGGCCCAGGACCCCCGACGAAATCAGGTCGTCTTTGTTGATATGGTCCGGCAGGCGCGCGGCCAGGCGATCGGCCAGATATTTTATCAGCGGCGAATATTGCTCCACATACTGATTTTTCTCTTCCATGGACAAGCCGGACCAGGTCGGCCGGCCTTTTTCGCTATAGACGCCGGATCCCTGCATCAGTCAACCGCCCCCCCGAAGCTGGCCAGACGATTAAGGAAGAAGGCCAGGCCGCCGCTGGCGAAGTCGTCCGGCGGGTTGGCGGCGATTCTTTTGGCGATGTCCATTATTTGCCTGGAAGCTTCCGAGGCCGGAGCGGACAGGAAAAAGGGCTTCTGAGCCCGCACGGCCGCGACCACGGCTTCGTCTCTGGGCACAAAACCGATCAAATGCAAGGAAACCTCGCTCAAATGCTTGTCGGCCACGCTTGACAACAGCCTGAACACATTCCTGGCCTCTTTAGGGCCGGAGACCTGGTTGGGCAGAATATGGAAATTCCTTTGCTGGTAGCGCGTGTAAAGAACCTTTATCAGGGCGTAGGCGTCGGTCATGGAAGTCGGCTCGTTCGTCAGAACGACAATGCGTTCCTGGGCGGCCAAATTAAAGTAAATGACGTTGGAGCCGATGCCGGCGGCCGTGTCGATGATCAGGTAATCCAGTTCTTCGTTCCAGTCGTCAAACTCCGACAGCAGACGCTGTTGCTGGCCTTCCGACAATTCGCCCATCTCCAGTATGCCGCTGGCCGCCGGCATTATTTTTATGCCGCCCGGCCCCTCGGCGAGCACCTCCGTCAGGGTTTTGGTTCCGTTCAAAAGATCATAAATGGTGGCCGTGGTCCGCAGGCCCAGCAAGACGTCGATATTGGCCAGGCCCAGGTCGGCGTCCCAGATGAGCACTTTTTGACCCATTGAGGCCAAGGCCAGGGAGAGCCCCAGGGTGAGGTTGCTTTTGCCCACTCCCCCTTTCCCGCTGGTCACGGTTATGACCCGGACAGGCTTTTTGCCCCGGCCCTCATGTCTGCTCATCGGTTCGCCTTTCTGTTTGTAAATGGTCGGCTTGTCGGGGCTGGGTCGTAGCCGGGCAAAAAATGTGATTTTTGCCCGGCGAGCGAGTTTGTCGGCCTCTCAACCAGTCGCTTCGCTCCGTCGCCCCTCTCCGGGGGCGACCGGCTTTTTAAAATATTCGCCTTTTCGGCTTGGCCGGCTGGGTCGCAGCCGGCCAAAAAATGCGATTTTTGCCCGGCGAGCGAGTTTGTCGGCCTCTCAACCAGTCGCTTCGCTACTACACCTTTACACCTTAGAACTGCCGGTTGTCAGCCCCTGATATGGCGGGGCGTAACTAACGGGACTAATGAGCGATGAAACAAAAAATGGGCTGAAACAAAATATTTTAACGCACTTTCAAGTCTATTTCAATGATGGGAATCGCCGCCCAGCCAGAGGTCCAGCAGTTTGTCCGGCGTGGCCATGACGAAATCCTCAGAGGTTTTGGGGCCCAGGGCGAAGAAGGCCAGACGCGGGGCCTGGGCCATGACCAGGCCGATGACGTTTCCCAAGGTTTCGGTTTCGTCGAACTTGGTCAGAACCAGCCCGGCCTTACGCCAGCCGCGGGCCAGCTCAAGGGCCCGGGCCAGGTCGTTTTCCTTCATGGCGGCCGACAGAACCAGAAGGACCGGGGCCTCGGCCTCTTCTAAATACTGAGTCAGGTCCTGGCGGCCCTCGCTCTTCTGAAAACCGCGGCCGGGGGTGTCGATGAGCACGATGTCCGCTGTTTCAAAAAGCTCCCTAGCTTCCCTGAATTCTTCATGATTCTGGCAGACCCGGACGCCCAGGCCCAGAATGCGGGCATATTGAGTCAGTTGCTCGGCCGCCCCGAGCCGCAGGGTATCAAGGGTTATGGCCGCCGCTTTCAGCCCGCGCTGGCGGTAGAAGGCGGCGAGATTGACCAAAGTGGAGGTCTTCCCGGCCCCGGACGGCCCCACCAGCGCCAGGAATTTGGGCGGGGCGATAGACAGGTCGACCAGGCGCAGCCTGGGGCGAAGAGTCTTGCGCAGATGTTCCTCCACTTCGCCGCCCCAGGCCCTGGCGCTTTCCGCCGAACTTTCCACGAGGCCGCGGGCCTGTTCCGGGGCCAGACCGGTCTCCAGCAAGCGGCGGTAGAGACTGACCAGGTCAGGCCGCTGACGCCATTTTTCCGATAGGCTCTGCCTGTGGGCCAGATCGAGAATGAGATTTTTCAGTTCGCCCAGCCCCTGATTCACGGCCTGTCCCAGATTCTCCAATTCCGCCCGCAGAGCCTCAGAGCCGCCGGCGGCCGCCTCCGTCCGCCGATAAGCCGCCGCGCCCAGGGCCTGCCCGGCCAGAGGCCGGCCCGGCGCGGGGGGTTCCGAGAGGCCGGCCCGGCCCGCGGAGTTTCCGCCCCGGCCGGCGCGGGCGGCGGGCATATCCTCATCGCGCACCCCGGCGGTGATTTCCACCCCGCCGCCCTGCTCCTGGGGCAGTTCCCGCTGCGACAAAATAATGGCCGCCAAACCGAATTCGTCTTTGATCAAATTGGCGGCCGTGGCCATGTCGCCGGCGCTGAAACGTTTTATTTTCATCGTTATACGAGTACTCCACGCGACAAAATGTAAACATTATAGCACAAACCGTAAAATCATTTGGCGTAGGAAAAGTTTACCTCCCCGATAATCTTCAACTGCACGTTGCTGGTCAGTTCGCTGTGGCTCAGAACCACCAGATTGGGAATGAAGCGTTCGGTCAGCTTGTGCAGGTGGCGGCGAATCTTGGGCGTACAGAGCACCACCGGCTGATAGTTCAGGCTGGTCAATTCGGTCATGGCGTTGTTGATGGCGTTCAATATCCGCTGGCCGACGTCCGGGTCCAGGGTCATATAGGCCCCGCGTTCCGTCTCGTTTATTGATTTGCCCAAAGCTTCTTCAATGTCGCCGCCGATGGTCATCATCGGCAGTTCGCCCGAAGCGGTGAGATATTGCCTGACGATGGCGCGGGCCAGCCGCTGGCGCACGAATTCGGTCAGCAGGTCGGCGTCTTTGGTGATGGGCGCGTGGTCGGCCAGCACTTCCATGATGCTGGGCATGTCGCGGATGGAGACGCGCTCCCGCAGCAGGTTCTGCAGCACCTTCTGCACCTGACCCA
>JAISRV010000391.1 GCA_031273445.1 Candidatus Adiutrix sp.
GGGCCCGACCACCGCGGCCTTCTGCCGCTTTCAGCCCTGGGCGGGGCTCTTCTATTGACGGGCGCCGATCTGGTCGTGCGCGTCTATCTGCCCGGAGAAATACCCGTGGGCGTCCTGACCGCTCTGCTGGCCGGGCCGGTTTTTCTGATAATTTTCAGAAAAAAAATGGGCGGCCTGGCCAATGACTGAATTCGTCGGCCTTCCCCGTACAGGCCCCTGGCTGGCCGTGCGCGACCTGTCTTTTTTTTACGGGCCTTCGCCGGTTCTAACGGACTTGAATTTGGATTTTTATCCCGGCCGCCATTATATAATCGCCGGCCCCAACGGGGCCGGCAAGAGCACCCTCTTGGACCTTCTGGCCAACTTGCGCAAACCGGCCGCCGGCGGCATAATGGTCATAGGCCGGCCCCTGGCCGGGCTGGCGCCCGCGAAATTGGCCCGGATAATGGCTTTGGCCCCGCAGGATGTCCGCCTGGACTTCTCCTTCACCGTGCGCCAGGTCACGGCCATGGGCCGCCGCCCCTACCAGGGCCGCTGGGGCCGGTTGACGCCTGACGACGTCGTGGCCGTGGATCGGGCGCTGGCTGCTCTCAATCTTCTGGAACTGGCTGAAAAACCGGTCACCGCCTTGTCCGGCGGGGAAAAACGGCGCGTCGTGGCGGCCAGGGCTCTGGCCCAGGAGACGCCGGTGATTCTTTTCGACGAACCCACCGCCGGACTGGACGTAGCCCAGGCTCTGGCCCTGATGGAACTGGCCCGGCGCAAAGCCGACGAAGGCGCCCTGGTCATAACCGTCAGCCACGACCTGAATCTGGCTTCCACCCGGGGCCACGAATTCGTGTTCCTGAAGAAAGGCCGCCTGGCCGCCGCCGGCCCGACCGGCCAGGTCTTTACCGGCGACGTTCTGGGCGACGTTTACGAGGCCGCCGCCAGGGTCATGAACGACGAATTCGCCGGCGGCCTTCAGGCGGCCTTTCGCCCGCGGGAAAGCTCTAATGGACGGTGCGGTTAATTATGAAAAATATTCTGGTTTGCGCCCTGGCCGCGGCCGCCCTGTTTCTGGCGGAGGGCCGGCGGCCGCTTCAGGCCCAGGCCGAGGCGCGTCCGCGGATCATCAGCCTTTATGCCGCCCACACTGAAATTCTTTTACGCCTCGGCGCGAAAGACAATCTCATCGGCGTCTCCGGCCATGAGACCTATAAAGGCCCTGAAACGGAGGGCTGGAACCCGCCGGTCTTCTCCGTCCGGGACGACGTCGAGAAATTTCTGGCGGCCAGGCCTGATCTGATTCTGGCGCGGCCCATGCATCTGGCCTCCGGCGAACATCTTTTCGCGATGCTGGAAAACGCCGGCGTCAAGGTTCACTCGGCGCAGGTTCTGCGGGCCGGCGATCTTTATGGCTACTGGCGCGGTCTGGCGGAGCTGGCGGGGCGGGAAGAGGCGGCGGAAAAGATGATCGCCGACTTCGAGGCCCGGGTTTCCGCCTATCAGGCCGCCGCCGCCCGCCGCCCGGAAAAAGACAGGCCGCGGGTTTTCATTGAAGCCGTGCACCAACAGATCAAGACCTTCACCCCGGATTCCCTCCCGGTGTGGCTGGTGGAGACGGCTGGGGGGCGGAATGCGGCCGACGAGGCCAAAGCCGCCTCTCCCGGCGTGATCGTCGCCGATTACGGCCCGGAGAGACTTCTGGCCAAAGCCGATCAGGTTGATATTTTCATTTCCCAGGAAGGGCCCATGAATTCCGTCAGCCTTGAAGCCCTGCGCCGGCGCAGCCTCTACCGCCCCCTTAAGGCTTTTAAAGAAGGGCGCGTCTATAAAATTTCCGAGGATATTTTAGCCAGGCCCACGCCCTCGCTTCTGACCGGTCTGGAAACGTTGGCGGAGCTGACCGGCCTGGAAATAGACGCCGCCGGGCCGCCGCCTTCAACCGGGCCATGACCTCGTTACGGCCGGCCTGGCCGTTGACCGTGCATAAACATTATTAAAAAGCAGGTCGCCCCCGGAGAGGGGCGACGGAGGACGCGACTGGTTGAGGCGGCTGAAAGGCCCCTCGCTGGGCAAAAATCGCATTTTTTGCCCAGCTACGACCAAGCCGGCCAAGCCGAATAGAAAAACATTTTTAAAAGGGGAGACATTCTGACATGGCTGAACAAATTGGAACGCTTTACGGGATAGGCGTAGGTCCCGGCGACCCGGAATTATTGACCCTCAAGGCGGCCCGCCTTTTAGGCGAGGTCGATCTGGTTTTCGCCGCCGCCTCGCCCGGCAACGATTACAGCCTGGCCCAAAACATCGCCGGCCCCTATCTCAAACCGGGCATTGAAGTGCGGCGGCTGGAGTTTCCCATGGTCGGCGACGAAGAAACCCTGACCCGCGCCTGGAAAGCCAATGCCGAAGAAATCATCGGGGTTTTGCGCGGCGGCCTTTCCGCCGCCTTTCTGACCCTGGGCGATCCGCTGACCTACAGCACTTACGGCTATGTGCTGCCTTATCTGGCCGAAGCCCTGCCGCCGGAAGCGGTGGTTTCCGTCCCCGGCGTCACTTCCTATCAGATGGCCGCTTCGCGCCTTAACCAGCCCCTGGTCACCGGGCTTGAATCGCTGGCCGTCATGAGCGGCGTGGAGGCGCCTGAAAAACTGGGCGAACTTCTGGATATAGCCGACAATGTGGCCATACTCAAAACTTACCGCAATTATGAAAACATCATAGCCATGTTGAAAAGCAGGAATTTGCTGAAAAACGCCGTTCTGTGCTCCAGAATCGGGCTCCCCGACGAAGAGATTCGCCGTGACCTGGATTCGGAGCCGCCCCATAAACCGCCTTATCTCTCTCTGATGATCGTCAAAAATGGCGGCGCGCGTTAAAGCCAAGGCCGGGCCCTGGCTGCCGGCGGCCGCGGCCGCCGGGCTGACCCTTGTTTTCATCGTTTTCAAGGGCGAGGAGATGAGCGGCTTTCTGCAGTTGTCCCATTTGGGGCGCAGCGTTTTGCGGCCTATGGCCCGGGCCATGGTCTTTATGGTCATAGGCCTGACCGCGGCCATGCTGATCGAAGCTCTGGGCTGGACCACGCGTCTGGCCCGCCTGGCCGCCCCTCTGACCCGGCGCGCCCGGCTGCCGCGGGCCGCCGCGGCCAGCTTCGCCACGGCCGTCGTCTCGAACCCGGCCGCCAACGCCATGCTCTCCGAA
>JAISRV010000418.1 GCA_031273445.1 Candidatus Adiutrix sp.
TCCATTCTTGAGAACAGCTTGGCGGCCCGTGAATCGGAACTTCTGGAAATGCGCGGCCAGGCTTATGCTTTGAGCAGCGAAAAAGAGGAGCTTAAAAAAGCGCTTGACGAACACGGCCGCGCCGCCAGAAGCCGCGTTGAGGAAATCGCCGTTCTTAAAAAAGAACTGGCCGAAGCCGACCGTGATCTGGCGGAAAACGACGGCCGTTTGGAATCTTCCTGGGCGGCCCTTAATTACCTGGGCGCCAAGGCCGGGGATGCGTTGGCGAAAATGAAGGCGCGGCTGGAGTCGCAAACCCGCCAGGTCGATGGCTTGAGCCAGAAACTAAAAAAACGTGACGAACACATCAGAGATCTGGAAGAACGTCAGGATAAATTAGCTATTTTATACTGGACGCTTGTCTCCAAAACCTCCGGCGGGGCCAGGTTGGAAGCGGTCGCCGCGCCGCAGCGTCACCCGGCCTCGCCCGCTCCAGAGACGCCGGAGGCGGAATCTGGCGAAGACGAGCCGGCCGGAGGCGGGTTCGGGCTAGGCCGCCAACTTCTGGGCAACGCGAAAAAAACAGCCCGCCGCAGCCTGTTTGCCCTCATTCTGGCCGGAGGTCTGGTCATGGCCCCGTCTCTCCCCGCTACGGCAAGCACGCCTGCCGCCGGCGACGCCGCGCTAGCTCTTTCCACGCGTATGGATTCAGCCTATCTGGGGCGGCCTGTAACTCTGACTTTCGTCAAGGCCGACGAGCGCCGAGGCGGCCGGGCCGTGGTGGAAACCCGCCTGACGGAAAAAATAGAGACCATGGCCGCGGATTGGAAACTCAGCCCCGGCGAATACCTGCGCCTTCTGCGAACTGTCCGCGGCCCGACGGAAAGCGTGCATCTGGCGGATTTTGAAGGGAAAAAAGGGGCTTGGCGGCTTCTGGGGAAGCAGTTGCCGGGCATCACTGATTTATTGGGGCAACTCGTTTCGGAAGAAATTCCAAACTCGACCCTGACCGATCTGTTGCGGGCCGCGGCGGATTTCAAACCTTACGAAGGCCTGTTCTGGGATCGGCTTTTCTTCGATTTTCTGCCGGTGGGAGGCGATCCCAGGCTGGCCCTCGAAGGCCTTCTAAGCCATCTGGCCAGAAAAGAACTGCGCCATAACTGGCCCAGGCCTGAATTTGCCGGCCGGCTCGCGCCCTTTCCCGAAATCGAAAATATGGGGCCGGATACTTTCATTAAATTTCTGGCCGACCACATAAAGTCGTCCTGGCCGATGAAACTGCCGTCAAAAGGCAGAGATCGCGCGGCGCGTGAAGCGGCCGGGGCCGTCTATTTTTCGGCCCGCACCTTCAAATTGCCGATCACATTTCTGGCCTCGCTGACCCACCAGGAACTGAGCGGCGGAAACGGCCAGCTTGGGAGCGGCATAACCCTGGACATCTAGTCCCGCGCCGCAGCCCTGCCGCCTTTGATCACCCGCACGGCCCTTCTCTGGCAGGACGGGCGACCCCCTTTGTGCGACCTGGACGAAGCGCTGGGCGTTCACGCGGCCGGACGCGGTTATGCGCCGGACGACGTGTATAAAAAAAAGATGGCTCTGATTCAGGCTTATAACAAGAGCATGAACGCGAGGGGCGACCTCTTTTCGGCTTTGGACGACAATGACGACGCCAGCTCTCAGGCTCGGTAAAATTCACGCTTACAAAAAACATTCGAAAAAGAGATTGTCATGCCTGGTATGAAACTTTTTGCCGCCACCGCCATAGGCTCCGTGCCCTATAAGGATCCGAAGGAAGCGGTGGACTCCATGCGCGAATTGCATATCCCGGCCTATCCCCAGATGGTCGGCCTCAGCCCTTGGGAAGACATGTTCCTCGGGGCGCTGGAAGGGTTGCCGGGCCTGATTGTAGACAGGAAAACGCAAACCGTTCGCGCCAGACGCGCGAACCGGGAAAATGAGTTGGCCGATTTCTACGCCGCCTTCTTAAAAGGCGAGCGCGACTTTCTGGCTCTCGCCCCCGGTTTTAGTCGAGGCTTCGAAGCTTTTTTGAAACGGGCGGCCCAAGACCCGACTTACGGCCCTGATTTTTTGAAGATTCAGGTTATCGGCCCTCTCACTTTCGGCCAGATGGTTCTGATGGAAGATGAAGCCGGCTCCCTGGTGGACGACCTCGAGCTTCTTGAGGTCATGGCCCTGGCCCTGGGAGGGAAAGCCTCTTGGGAAGCCTCAAAAATAAGGGCGTTGGGCCGCACCCCGGTGGTGTTTATAGACGAGCCCGGCCTGACCAGCTTCGGTTCGGCCTTCTCCACTCTGACCGCCGATACCGTCGTCAAAACTATGGGCTCAGCCTGTGAAACGGTGCGTGCCGACGGTTCGGCCCTGATCGGCTGTCATGTCTGCGGCAACACCGACTGGGGCCTGATGATGGATACCGACATAGACATCGTCAATTTCGACGCCTTTGCCGTAATGGAACAATTCAGCCTCTACCCGAAACAGATTCGCGCCTTTTTGGAGAGAGGCGGCTATATCGCCTGGGGCATCGTCCCTTCTCAGGGTTTTTCATTTGACCTGACCGCAGAATTTCTGGCCGACAAACTTGATGGGGGCTGGCGCGGTTTGGACCGTAAGGGCGTCCCTTATGAACTTCTGGCTTCAAGAGCCGTCCTGGCTACGGCCTGTGGTCTGGGCATGCTCAAACCGAATGAAGCTCTCGCCGCCACCAGCATGACAACCGCCGTATCGCGGGAAATGTCCGCCCGAACCAAAGGCCTGCTTAAAAGTGCTAGCTGAACTATCGGTAAAAAATCTGGCTCTGATAGATGAACTGGTGATCGGATTCGGCGCCGGGGCCAACATCATGAGCGGCGAAACCGGAGCGGGCAAAAGCATTCTGGCCGGGGCGCTGGATATTTTGGCCGGTCGCCGCGTCTCTGCGGATTTTATCCGGGCAGGGGCGGAAGAGGCGGTGGTTGAGGCCCTGTTCGTGCTGGACGAACCGGAATTGCTGCGTCCAGTCTTCGATGGCCTGGGACTGAAAATAAAAGAAGAGCTTATTTTGCGCCGGCTCGTTTCCGCCTCCGGGCGGGGCAAAGCCTACGTCAACGGCGCCCTGGTTACGCGCAATCAACTGGGAGATTTGGGCGGGGAACTTTTAAACATATCCGGCCAGCATGACCAGCAGATGCTTTTAAAACCGGCCTGCCAGCTCGACTACCTGGACCGTTTTGGCCGTCACGGCGAAATGTTGGGGACTATGCGGCGAGCCTGGCAGGAAATGAGCCAGGCCGAGAGCGCCCTTAAAACTTTGGCCGACGGCCTCAAAGAAGCTGTAGAAAAAAAAGACTTGTTTGAATTTCAACGCCATGAGATTGAAAAAGCCGCCCCCAGAGCCAATGAAGACGACGAACTGCTGGCCGAAAAAAACAGCGCCCGCAACAGCGCCAAGCTGACGGAAGCCCTGGAGGCGTCCGCCGCCGCTCTGGGCGGCGAACCTGGCAATATCGTCGAAAAACTTTCTCTGGTGCGCCGCAACCTGGAAAGAGGCGTGGCCTTTGACCCGAACCTGGAGGAAGCTCTGGCCCTGGCGGAGAACTGTTTCCACCAGCTGGCCGACCTGTCCGTGGAGCTTGACCGCCGCAGCCGTGAAACCGGCGCCGATTCCGATCGTCTGGAATGGATCGAAGAACGCCTGAACACTCTGGCCAAAATCAAACGGAAATACGGCCCGACCCTGGCCGAAGTGATTGAACGCGGACGCAATTTGGCCGCCGCCCTGGATCAGCTGGATAATGCGGAACTTGACCTGAGCCGTTTGCGTCGACAATTTTCCGCCGCATGCGAAGCGGCAGCGGCGGCGGCCGATCAACTCCATCAAGCCAGGCTGAAAGCCGGGGCCAAACTGGCGGACATGTTGACGAAAAGCCTGCGGCCCCTGGGTTTCCCAAAAATAGAGATGCAGATTAAAGTGGAGGCTGCGGCCAGGGAGGACGAAAGCGCCTGTCCCGGCCCCAGAGGCTGGGACGCGGTCGAGTTCCTGTTTTGCCCCAACCCGGGCGAAGGCATTAAGCCGTTGGCTAAAATCGCTTCCGGCGGCGAACTTTCCAGGGTCATGCTGGCCTTGAAGACCGTAGAGGGAGGCGCCGGCGATCAACTGCTGGTTTTTGACGAAATAGACAGCGGCCTGGGCGGGGCGACGGCTGAGGCCGTCGCGGCCAAGATGGGCGAATTGGCTTTGCGCCAGCAAGTTATCGTCATCACCCACCTGCCGCAGATGGCCGCTCTGGCCGGGCGGCATTTCCTGGCGGCCAAAACCGCCGACCAGGCGACCGGGCGCACCGTCACCACCATCACCCGCCTGACGCCGGAGGAACGCGTGAAGGAACTGGCCCGTATGCTGGGCGGCTCCAACCCCAGCCGTGAAGCCTATATTTTGGCCGAACAACTTCTGGCCCAAAACGCGGCGGAGCGAACTCCCGCAGCTTAAGGAATCACCAGGGCCTACGGATCTAAAAAATGGAAAAAATCAGTCAGTGACCTCCGGCAGAGCCGAAGGCTTGTAAAGGCGTGAACCGCTCAAAGCGGTTATTATGTTGGCCGCCTCAAATGCGGCGACCTGCCCTACTCCTTAAACAACGTCAGTTGCTCCAGCCGCTGATCTTCTTTTTCCTGCTGCTGGATGTACTGCCTTAGGATAAGTTCAACAATAACATGAACAAATCACTGAGGCATTATGATGTAATTCCAGGCCTCAAGAGGCGAAATTTTCCGCAAGTTTATTGCGGCAAAATCTGCATCTGAGACTTTTTGAGCAAG
>JAISRV010000044.1 GCA_031273445.1 Candidatus Adiutrix sp.
TCTTTGGGCTTGACCTTGGGTTTGCTCAGGCCGAGGCCCCGCCCCGCTTCTTTGATGGTGTAATCGCTGATGCGCAGGCGCTTCATGAAATTTTCGACCTGCTTGTATTCAGGCGCGTCTAGTTTGCCTTTCCTCTTCTTGCCGTTGCTGCTTATACCCTTCCATAGATAAATCGGCATAAAACCTCCGACCTTGCCTCTTGGTTATGACAGTGCAAGGCATATATTTTTTTCTATTTTACTCTCCGCCGACATCTTGTGCAAGTTCATTATGTTGATCGTCAAAATTCAGCCGCCCCGTCAAATCAGGCCGCGCTTGAAATTGAAAATAGAACCCTGCCCCCGGCCGGCGTCGCCGACGGCTTTTTTCAGTTCACGCGCTTTTTCGGCGATTCCGGGTTCGAAGCGCAGGTCGATTATAAGGCCTTCTCCTCCCGGCAGAGGCGGCATTTTAAGTAACGGCGCCATAAAAACCGGCCGGTCGGACATGATCACCGTCTCTTCTCCTTCCAAAGCCAGACGGAATTTTTCGCCTTTGGGGCTGACGATAGGAGTTTTTCGACCGTCCAGAGGAAAACGCGAAGTGAAGAGGGCGGGGCGGCCGTAAAAATAAATCAGTCTTTGGGCGGGCGGCGGCGTCTTCCACAAACGCTTGAACGCTTCTTCGTCGGCCTCCAAGCTGAAGGCGATCCCGGCCAGGCCCAGTTCAGCCAAGGCGGCCTCTGATAGATGATTGAGAAAGCCCAACCGGTGGTCCCCCCAGATTTTCAGGTCGGCGACCTCCCGGCCCGCCCGCTGCGCCATATTTATCTGGCCGAGATTGGAAACCATGAAGTCTCTGAAGCCGAAAGAAATAAGCCCGGATATTTCCTTGTTCAAAACAGCCTGACGGCGGTAAAAAATCAAAGGCGGCAGGCTGAAGACCAGCCTGGGCCATTCGTTTTTAAGGCGGCGGCGGTTGCGGCGAATATGGCGGACATTGGGCGCCGTCAGCGGCAGGATGATTTTTTTCGGTTCCAGAACGGCGACGTCAGGCATGTCTTCGGCTTTTTCCAGCCAGACCCACAGCGGCAGGCGGCGCACTTCAATCGCGCCGCCGCTTCTTTTAGGCCAGGGCGAAGCTTCCGCCGGAAGTTTCCGCGGCGGCGGCAGGGCCGCCCCGGCGGCCGAGGCCTTGACGGCTTTTACCAGGGCCGAGGCCATGAAAGCTTTTTCTTCGCGCCCGGAAGAAATCTTGAACAGCATCCCTTCAAGCGCCGGCATTTTTGAGGATAGAAGTTCGACGGCGCTCCCGGCCGAAGCCGCGGGCACGGAGAGGCCGTCAAGCAATATCCCTTTGATGTTGAAAGCCGGGCTCTCCTCTCCGGCCCGAGTCGGTAGCCGCACACGGTCCTGAACTTCTATGGCCCGGGCCAGTTTCACCCGGCCCCGCCCGGATTCGACGGGCTCCAGAAAACCCACTTTAAGGCCAGAGGCGGCGGAGGCCAGAGGGGCCAGGGCGCCCGGGCCGGCGGCAACCAGGGGCGCGCAGGTCTGGCCGCGGCCAGGCGCTTCGGCCAGGATGTTTTCAGCCTCGGCCAGGGCATAGGGCCAGTCGCGGTCGGGAGCGTCAAGCAGCATGCGATAGGCCCGCACCACCCGGTCGACATAATCCGGCCCTTTCATGCGCCCTTCAATTTTGAACGAAGCAATAGGCAGACGCCGCAACTCGTTTATATAAGGCGCGGCGGCGAGATCGGCGGTCGAAAAAAGGGCGCTTTTCTTCCCGCCCCGCGCGTAAACGCGGCGGCAGGGCTGAGTGCAGCCGCCGCGCAGGGCGCTGCGCCCGCCCAAAAAGCTGGACATTAGACACAACCCTGAAAATGAAAAGCACAGCGCGCCGTGAATGAAAACTTCCACGTCAATGGGGCTGTGGGCGGCCAGAGCCGCAATTTCGTCAAGGGCCAGTTCACGGGCCAGGACGGCCCGGCTGAAGCCGGCCTTTTTCAACATTATCAGGGCCGGCAGACTGTGCGTCGCCGTCAGCGTGGAGGCGTGACGCTCAATATGCGGAAAATGCCGGCGGGCCAGGGCGGCCAGCCCCAGATCCTGCAGGATGAAAGCATCCGGCTCGAACGAGGCGGCCGCGGCCAGGAGCTTGAAGGCTTTTTCCAGCTCGTCTTCCTTGATGAGAGAGTTCAGGGCCAGGTAAATTCTGACCCCAGCGCGGCGGGATTCGTCTATGACCGCCTTTAATTCAGGCAGCGAAAAATTATCGGCGTATGTTCGCGCGGAGAAATCATTCAAGCCCAGATAAATCGCGTCGGCCCCGGCGTCCATCGCCGCGGCCCAGGCCGCCTTGGAGCCGGCCGGGGCCAGGAGTTCCGGCGGCGACGGCGGCCAGGGGCGCGCCGGGCCGTCGGGCCGTTCAAAAGACTGTTTTTGAACCTCCGTTGGTTCCGGCCGCCGCGGGGCAGGCTTGTCGGCGATGGGCCCGGGGCGCGAAAAAACTTTTCCAGCCTGAGCCCCGGGGCGCGAGCCTACGGCTTGCGGCTTGCTTTTTTTGGATTTTTTCTGATTCATCAGCGTTTATTCAGACCCAGGGCCAGGGCGACGTCTTTCGCGGCGGCGGCGACATAGGCGGCCCGGTCGGCGGCGCTCTGGGCGCGGCCGGCCTCGGGCAGCGGCGCCCCGGCCGGGCTTATGTCGATCGGCCTGTTCACCAGTTGCGGCTTGGCCTTGATTTCGAAACCGTCGCGCAGGGCGTCGGCAAAATAATCGCTCTGGAAACCGGTGAACTTCAGGGCATGGGCCGTGGAATCCACCACCGCTCGCTCGCCTGTTTCGACCAGGCCCAGGCGCAGGGCTTCACGCAGACCGGCCAGACCTTCGCCGCCCTGAGTGCAGATGGTCAGGCCGGAGCGATTGGCCTGAAGCATGTTGTCCATTATGGCCTGCTCTTCGACTTCAACCACGAAGAATCGCCGCTCCCCGGCCGTCGCGTCGTATTCCGCCGCCATTTTCGCCACTCGCGGAAAGGAGACCGGATCGCCGATCATGGCCGCCTGGGCCACGGAAGGCCTGACCGTTACCGGCTGGTAGACGCGCTCTGATTCAGGCCGGCTGTAATAACGGTAGACCGGGTCGGCATGACTTGACTGGACGGCTATCACCTTGGGCAGCCGGTCGATGACGTCGCAGCGTTTAAGCTTCAGAAGGCCGCTCATGACGGCGGTTATGTTGCCGGCATTGCCCACCGGAACAAAGACGGCCACGTCGCCCAGCTCGTAATCCAACTGTTGGGCCAGTTCATAGGCATACGATTCCTGCCCAAGGACTCGCCATGGATTTTTAGAGTTGAGCAAAGCCACGTCGTAATGCTCGGAAAGATGCTCCACCACTTTCATGCAGTCGTCGAAAACCCCCGGCAGCTCAAAAACCAGGGCGCCCGCGCCCAGAGGCTGGCTTAGCTGGGCCGGCGTGACCTTGCCCTTGGGCAGGAGAACGGCGGATTTCACCTCAGGCCCGAGAGCTGAGGCATACAGGGCGGCGGCGGCGGAAGTGTCGCCGGTGGAAGCGCAGACGGCCAGAACGTTGGTCAGTTTTCGGCTGCGGATGACATATTTCAAATACGACAGAGCCGCGGCCATGCCCCTGTCTTTAAACGAGGCGCTGGGGTTTTGGCCGTCGTGCTTGACGAAAAGCCTTATCCCGACGGCTTCGGCCAGTTTGGCGGGCGCCTGTATCAGCGGCGTGTGGCCTTCGCCCAGATAAATCACGTCTTCAAGCGGGATGAGAGGCGCCAGAAACTCATAAAAGGCGAAAACGCCCCGGAGACTCTGGATGTTGGCCAGACGCCTGAAGTCGAAGAGCCGCCGCCAGAAAGCGCCCGGCTTCTCCCTTAGTCTGGCCTCTTTCATGTCTTCGATCAGCAATAGGCCCCCGCAGTCGGGACAGGCGTAATACAGCTTCAGCGGAGGATGAACGCGCTCGCATTTAAGGCAACGATAGCTCAATTCGCCGGAGGGCGCGGGCAGAATATAGTCTTTGACGTCATCTGGAAACTGTTCGATTTTCATGTATCCTCCGGCAATTGCCTGGCTGGGCGATATCTTCGGCTGTTGCGTTCGGCAGGCGACTAAAACAGGGTGGCGAATCGGCGCCGTATTGTTTGATCACGCCGTTTTTCGCCGGTCTCGGCTTGTCACAGAAAAGCGGTTTTCCGCCGATGCCGGAAAACCGCTGCGTTTTTGGTCTGCGTCGCCTGGCGCGGCGCAGGATTTCTAGGCGAAAAGGCGGGTGATGATGCTGCTGAGCGGGAAAGCGTAAAGCAGAATCAGGGCCACAACAAGGCCGTAGATGGTCAGTGATTCGATCAAGGCCAGACCGATGAGCATGTTGACGCGGATGGCGCCGGCCGCTTCCGGGTTGCGGGCGATGCCCTGCAGGGCGCCGTTGATGGCCATGCCCTGGGCCAGGCCCGGGCCGAGGGTCGCCAGGCCTATGCCAAGCCCTGCGGCCAGGGCGATTTTGCCGATGGTATCCAGGGCGGAAGAAGCAACGGCGGCTTCGGGCGCGGCTAGAGCCAGAGAAGCGGTCGCCATGACGGCCATGGCGGTGAACAGAAAAACAAGGATTTTTTTCATGGTCTTACTCCTGATGAAAAATATATCGTGGTGCTTGGGCGCCCGCTGAGGGCGGCGCGCCGAAAATCAGCGAAGCGCGCGGCGTTGGAATTAGTCAGTGGTGGTCCGCCTGGGCCTCGTTGATATAGATCATGGCTAGAAGGGTGATGATGAAAGCCTGGAGAAAACCGGTGAAGAGGCCCAGGAACATCATTGGCAACGGAACGAAATAAGCGCCGGCCAGAGCGAAAAGAATAAGGATGACCAGGTCTTCGCCCATGACGTTGCCGAAAAGACGGAGGGTCAGGGAAATGAGCCGGGAAAGATGGCTGACCACTTCAATGACGAACATCAGAGGCGCCAGCAGCGGCAAAGGCCCTAAAAAGTGTTTGATGTAGCCCGCGCCGTGGCGGCTTAGGCCGACTACATGGGTGGCGACGAAAATAGCTATAGCCAGACCTGCGGTGGTGTTGATGTTGGAGGTTGGCGCGTAGCTTCCGGGTATCAGGCCCTGTATATTGCAACAGAAAACGTAGATTATAAGAGTGGCGATCAGAGGGAAGAAGGGCTTGCCTTTAATCCCCATAATCGACTCCTGAAAATTTTCCAGCGTTTCTATGATGAACTCGAAAAAATTCTGCAAGCCGCCGGGCGCCATCGTGACTTTGGAGGCGGCCGCCCGGCCCAGAACTATCAAAACAAGCATCACCAGCCAGGAATAAATAACCTGCGGATAATGATGGGCGAATTCGGCCGCGCTTCCGCCGATCTGGTCGGCGATAAGGGTCAGAAACATTATGGGATGTTCCATGGGCGCCTCCGTTCTAAATGCCGCCGGCCATTTAAGCCGTTGACGATATTTTTAAAAGTATAACAAAAAATAAAGCCGTAATCAAGAATTTAATGAATTTTGTAGGAGCAAAGTGGTAATGTCCGGTTCCTGGCAAAATGAAAACGTCCGGTAAAGACGAAAAGAGAGGAGCTGGAAAGTAAAGGGGTAGGAGGAAGGTACGGGGGCGGTAATTGGCAGCGCATAAAAAGAGCGCGGTGAAGCGTCTATTCAAAAATTTTTGGGCGTTTGAAGTCCGGCAGGTAGTTGGAGGCTGATTCCAGATCTTGAATAAAAGTGTTTTCCAGCCCTAGGGCCAGGGTCAGATCGGTGGCCAGGTCGTATTCACGGATGCTTAAAGGGCGGGAGAGGCCGGGGAAGGCGCGCAGTTCCGGCGTCCCGGTCGAGGCCAGGTAGGCCGGGCGGTATTGAGCCATAAGGCTGAGGCAAAGCGCGGGGCCAAAGGTTTCGGCCAGATAGGGCAACATCAGGCTGGTGCGGGCCAGATCATCAGGGAGCACCAGGTGGCGGACCAGGAGGCCGCGGCGAGCCAACCCCTCCCCATCCAGTTGCAGGTGTCCGACTTGGCGGAACATCTCTTTAAGCGCCGCGCGGTTTACCCTGGCGTAGTCCCCGGCGCCGAGGAGGCGCGCTGAACGTTCGTCGGCCTGGGCTTCCGGCGCCCCGGCCGGCGCGGCTATTTTGGCGTCGGGCAGATAGACGTCCACCAGCCCGTCCATAAGGGACAGCACGGTGAGGGAATCATAGCCGCCGGTATTGTAGACCACCGGGACGGACAAGCCCTGGTCTTTGGCGCGGCAAAGCGCCATGGCGATCTGGGCCGCATAAGGGGTCGGAGAAACGAGATTTATGTTGAAGGCCCCGCCGGACTCCAGCTCCAGCATGATTTCGGCCAGCCTTTCCACGCCGACCTCTTCTCCGGCCGGCGTCTGTGATATCTGCCAGTTCTGGCAAAAGACGCACCTTAAAACGCACCGGGTAAAAAAGATGGTTCCAGAGCCTCCGCGGGCGGAGCCGTCGCCTGAAAGCGGGGGCTCTTCCCCATGGTGAATGAGGGCGGCGGACAGGCCGACCAGACGTCCCGCGCCGCATCGGCCGGTTTCCCCGGCCGACCGTCTGGCCAGACAGGCGTGACCGCACAGGCGGCAGTTTTGGTCGGGACTAGGTTTGGCGGCGGAATTCATGGACGACCCTCCGGCGGGCGCGCGGCTTACGGCGGAAAAACGACGGCGCGGTTAGCGCCATGTAATGCTTTAAAATGTCGCTCAAAGTAGCGCCATTTTAAACTTTGGCGAGGAAAACAAAAATGCAATTTTTAATAAAATTAAACGTTTTCCCTATCTGCCAGGCGCTCTCGCGCCTGGGCTAGCGTCCTGACAGGACACTATTGGCCGAGGCCGGCGAACCAGGTCAGAATGCGCGTCAGCGGCTCGCCAGACTCTTCGGCCAAGCGGCGGCAGTCCTCATATTCCGGCTTGCTTCTGACGCGGCCGTCCAGATGGACTATTTTAACGCGGGCCGGGCCCCAGGGGCTGACGACGGTTTTGATTTCGCGAGGGCAGATTTTGCGTTTCACCGGGAAATAGCGCAGACCGATGGTCGTCGTTTCCTGAAAGACCAGTTCGATCAGGGCCTCAAGTTTTTCCTCATCGGCCAGAAAAGAGAGAGTGACCGCCGGGCGGCCTTTCTTCATGATAATTGGCGTAAGCCAAGCGTCGCGCGCGCCGCCTGTCAATAACTTGTCCAGGACATAAGGCAGAGTTTCCGGGCTCTGGTCATCTATATTGGTTTCCGCTTGATAAACGGAGAGCGTGGAGACGGCCCGGTTTTCGGCCGCAACTGTTCTTTTTCGCGACATATGCGCCGCCTCGCCTTGCTTTTTAGAGGCCGGCTTCCGCCGGACGCCGGGTCTTGCCGGGAATGCGCCGGCCCCGCGGCGCGGCTGGGCGCATCTTGGGCCTGGCGTTGCGTCGCCTGACGGCGGGCTTGGCCGAACCGAAGACGATGTTTAGAAACTGGCCGATTTCATCGACGTCGATAAATTCCATTTTGTGACGTATCTGCTGGGGGATATCTTCCAAGTCCTTGAGGTTCTGCCGAGGAATGATGACTTTTTTAATGCCGGCCCTTAGGGCGGCCAGGGATTTTTCTTTCAGGCCTCCGATGGGCATAATCTGGCCGCGCAGCGTTATTTCCCCGGTCATGGCCATATCTTTGGGCACCGGCCGCGAAGTCAGGGCCGAAATCAGGGCGGCCATGAGCGAAACTCCGGCCGAGGGGCCTTCCTTGGGCACGGCCCCGGCCGGCACATGGATATGGATGTCTATGTTTTCATAAAAATCATAGCCCAGGCCCAGCTCCGCCGCGTAGGAACGGGCGTAGGCCACGGCGGCCTGGGCGCTTTCCTTCATGACTTCTCCCAATTGCCCGGTCAAGGTTAGGTTGCCTTTGCCGGGCATGGTGCGCACTTCTATATACATCAATTCGCCGCCGAATTCCGTCCAGGCCAAGCCGGTGGCCACGCCCACCTGGCCTTCGGCTCTCTCCGGTTCCGGCAGAATTTCCGGGGGGCCCAGATATTTGTGGAGGGAAGCCGGGGTGATGCGCCAAGGTCCGTTTTTCCCCTCGGCCACCCTGCGGGCCACCTTGCGGCAGACCGTCGCCAGTTTTTTGTCCAGGCCGCGCAGGCCGGCCTCTTGGGTATAGGAAGCGATGATTTTTTTGACCGCCGCGTCGGCAAAGGTCATCTCTTCCGACTTCAGCCCGTGGTCGGCTATCAGGCGGGGAATAAGATGACGGCGGGCTATCTCCACTTTTTCTTCGGCCGTATAGCCGGAAAGATGGATGACCTCCATCCTGTCCTCCAGGGCCTGGGGGATAGTGTCCAGGAGGTTGGCCGTGGTGATGAACATTACTTTGGAAAGGTCGAACGGCAGGTTCAGGTAATGGTCGGAAAAGGCGTTGTTCTGTTCCGGGTCGAGCACTTCCAGAAGGGCCGAGGCCGGATCGCCCCTGAAGTCGGCCCCGATTTTGTCGACTTCGTCGAGCATGAATACGGGATTGTTGGCCCCGGCCGTTTTCAGACCTTGAATGATGCGGCCAGGCAGGGCTCCGATATAGGTGCGGCGGTGGCCGCGAATTTCAGCCTCGTCGCGCATGCCCCCCAGGGAGAAGCGCACGAACTTTCGCCCCATGGCCTTGGCGATGGACTGGCCGAGGCTGGTCTTGCCGACGCCGGGAGGGCCGGCGAAACAGATGATGGGCCCTTTCTGCTTTTTGTGCAGCTTGCGCACGGCCAGATATTCCAGAATGCGGTCTTTGACCTTTTCCAGGTTGTAATGGTCAGTGTCGAGCACTTTTTTCGCTTCCGCCAGATCCAGATGATCGCGTGTGGAAACAGACCAGGGCAGGTCAAGAATCCAGTCGAGATAAGTGCGGATAAGGCTGGATTCGGCCGCGTCCGGGTGGGTCCACTCCATGCGGGCCAACTGTTTCAGGGCCTCGGCCGAGACTTCTTTCGGCAAGTGCGCTTTTTTGATTTTTTCCCGGTAATCGGCTAGTTCGTCGTCTTTAGCGCCTTCTTCGCCCAATTCGCGTTTGATGGCCCGCAACTGCTCGCGCAGATAATACTCCCGCTGGGACTTGTCCATCTCCTCCCTGGCTTCCGAATCAAGCTTGGCCTGCATGGTCGCCACCTTCAGCTCCTGAGCCAGGACCGAATTGACCAAACGCAGCCTCTCCAGCGGATCTTCCGTCTCAAGCACCTTTTGGGCCATTTCCACCTTGATGCGCAGATTCGAGGCCACCATGTCGGCCAGGCGGCCGGGGTCGTCGATGTTGTCGAGAATGGCCGCGACCTCTTCGCTTAAAATCTCCTTAAGCGACAGAATTTTTTGGCTCTGCTCACGCACGTTGCGCATCATCGCTTCCAGTTCAACGGAGGAAGTCGGCGTCGCGGGCTCGGCCAGGGGTTCCACCAGGGCCCTGATGTAAGGGTCGCTGGCGGTCATCGCGATGACCCTGGCCTTGGCCAGACCCTGAACCAGGACTTTAAGGCGCCCGTCGGGCATCCTGAGCTGGCGCATGACCATGGCCACGGTGCCGACCTGATAGACGTCGGCCGGGCCCGGCTCGTCCTTGGCCGGGTCTTTCTGGGTGACGATCAATACCAGTTTGTCGTTTTCCTGGGCGGCCTCGACCGCGGCCACGGAAGCGTCGCGGCCGATGAACAGCGGCAGAATCATGTCGGTGAATATGACCACGTCCCGCACGGCCAGAAGTGGCAGTTCAGAAGGGATATTCGTGTCGTTTTTTTTATTGTTCAAGTTTTTGCCCTCAAATATGGTTATTGATGAACCGTCATTATTATACCCCAGGACGGCGCATATCCCAAGCAATAAGACCAGCGCCTTAAAAGGCGGCGAATTTAAGCCCTCCGCTGGACGAATTTTTTTCGCGACAGGCTTCAAAGCCGCCGTAAGCCGGCCGACGCAACCGCCCGCCGGACATGAAGTTTCTTTTCTACAACATACCGGATGAAATGTCCATAGCCGCCCGGCCTGCAAGTTCAGGGCGACAACTTTAAAAAGGCTCAAAAAGAAATCTCCGGTCGCGACGCCGAAACTCTTCCTGACCGTTTCCGCAAGGCCCGTGTCCTTGGCAACCTTGTCGAGGATCAAATGAGGTCCCATGACTTTCGTAGTCGCGGCGACGCCGTCTGCCGCAGCTGCCGCGGCACGCTTCGGGCTCCTTATTCTTCCTGCCGGAGGGGATGACCTCGCCGGTCTTCTCGTCTAACCTGCCAAAGGATATTTCATCGGCAGCGGCGCCATAGAGAGTTCCAACAGGACTGTGGTTCAGGGACGAGTAAAACTGCCTGGGGTGAGGCGGAATATGGAGTCGGCGCTGAACGTAATCATCTTAATGGCGAAATTGGAGAGTCATCGCTGGGAACAGGAGCTTGTCAATGCTGTACATCGGCGCTATGAGCTACAGCCTGGCAGACGCTACTCATTCCCACAATGCTCACCAGAAAAAAAAATAGAATACTGTGGACGAAAAATTATAAATTTTTTCATCTACACCCTCTTTTTACTTGACTCGAGGCCACATAAGAACTATTCTTTACTATAGAGGCTTTATGTTTGCCAAAATTGCCCGCTCGTCTATCTTGCTTTCTTCTTTCATGCTTTTTTATGCCTGTTCTGCCGGCGCGCAGGAACCTATGGGTCAAAAAAGCCATTTTCGCTTGGGCCTTGGAGCGGGAGCGGCAACATCCGAATACAAAGATATGGATGTCGCGGTAAGGCCTATGCCGATCATTCATTACGAAAGAGGCCGTTTTTTTTTACGCGGGCTGACCGGCGGAGTGCGTCTCTTTAAAAACGGTCAGCATGAATTTTCGCTGAATGCGTCTTATATGCCTCAAAATTATGACGCCGGCGAAAGCGGCGATCCAGCCATGCGTCAGCTTGATGATCGACGCCCTACTATGATGGCCGGGGCGAGTTACAGGTTGACGACGGATTGGGGGGCGGCCGGAATTTCGGCCGCATTAGACGCCCTGAACACGAGCGGTGGAATGCTCATCGACGTTTACTACGCCTACCCTATTGAGGCGGGCGATTTCACTTTAGCTCCCAGAGGCGGGGTAGTTTGGGCCAGCGACAAATTTAACGACTACTATTACGGCATACGCGGCGAAGAATCGCTGAAAAGCGGGTTAAGAGAATATAAGGCCAACGCGGGTTTTTCCCCGTATGCGGGCTTGCATGTCAGCCTCCATATCTCAGGAAGCTGGAATATCCATCTGTACGGCAACGCGGTATTTTTAAGCCGTGAAATAACCGACAGCCCCATGGTTGACAAAAAAGTCAAATATAGCGGCGGAGCGGGCTTGTCTTATTCATTTTAAGAGGCCGTCTCTCGCCTGACGCCGCCCGGTTATTGACGGTTTAACGGCTTAGGAAAAGCCTGACGGCGAATTAGGCCGTTTCTCCGCCAAGGGAAAACGCCGTTACCGCCCCGCGGCTTTCAGCATTATTCCCAGGCGCAGAGACAGATTTTCCATAATCATCTGCGGCGGCGCGGCGCTGGTGACTAGGTCGCGGTGTGCGTCTTCCAGTAGGCTCAGGGCCTCAGCCAGGCTTTGCCAGGGCCATCGCGCGGCTTGAGGTTGTGTTTTTTCCAGGGCATAAGGGTGCATACCCAGTCGGCCGGCTTCATCTTTAGGGAGCCTGGTCAGGCCCATGGAGCTCTGGCGGGTTTTGATGCGCAGCATGAGCCGGAAGTAAGAAACAATCCTGGGCAATACCTGCAGGGGCTGTTCGGTCGTCAGGTGCTCCATCAACGTGGCCAGGGCGTAGGAGACATCCTGCCGCCCCAAGGCTTCAACTAGGGCAAAATCTTTGGCCTCCAGGGCCAGGCTGACCATTTCTTTGACTAAGGCCGCGCTCACGGCGCCGCCTTCCCCCAGAAACAGAGACAGCTTTTCGGCCTCGCCGGCCAGAACAGAAGCATCTGTTCCAGCTCTCTCAATCAGTAAATCAGCCGGGCCATTCGCCAGAGTCACGCCCCGGGCCCGAAATTCTTCAATCAGCCATTTGCGCAGGGCCGCGCCTTTGGGCGGGTCGCAGTCGACCATAGCCCCGGCCGATTTTACTTTTTTAAAAAATTTCAACCGACTATCCACTTTGTCCAGGACGATCAAAATGATCGTATCGTCGTTGGGCGAGTCCAGATAATCGGCCAAATGATTCCAGTCGTCGCCGCTGAAAGGCGGATTTTTAGTCGCCACCACTCGTGGCGGAACGAAAAACGGCCTGGTTGAGGCTTCGCCCACCAGTCGCCGGGCCTGTCCGGCTTCCAGATTTATGATCTGGTGATTGAAATCCTTAAATGATGCCTCGACCGCTTCTTCCGCCGCCTGAAGGCATCTGGAGACGGCCGACATCTCCCCGCCGCCGATGACGTAAAGAGGCCGCCGGGCTTCGCTTTTCACCTCTTTTATAAAATCTTCAGGACTCATGGCCTCATTTAAGCCCGGGGGTCTATGTTGAATTTTTTGAGTTTATACGGCATCAGGTTTTTCTTGATGCCCAGGATATCCGCGGCCTGGCTCTGCACCCCGCCTGTTTTTTCCAGAGCCGCGCGTAAAAGGCATTCCTCCAGAGCCTCCAGAGCCGACGGCAGGGCCAGACCCGGAGGAACGGCCAGGGCCAGTTCTTCGGCCAGCGGCGTAGGCTCTAGGCTGCGGTATTTATCCCACTTGTATTTGAAGACGTTTTTCTTAAGTCCCAGGACGGCCGCAGCCTGGCTCTGGACTCCGTCATTGGCGGCCAGAGTTGAGCGTATCAGCCCCTCTTCCAGAGCCGAGACGGCTTCATCCAGGGACATTTCCTCCGGCAACGCGGAAACGGCCTGCGTCAGCCAGCTTTCATCGCCGTTGGAGGCGAAATGGCCGCTACGGAACTCGCGATAGTCATCGCCCCTCGGGCTGACGACCTGCCGCGGCTGGGCGACCATGGCCGGGCTTCCATATGCGGCTTCGGCGAAAGGGACCGTAGCGCCGGCGACGGGCTGCCTAATATCATCCGGCAAATCTTCTGGCAGTATCTCCGCCCCTGAGGCCAGCACCAAGCCGCGCTCAATGACGTTTTCCAATTCGCGAACATTGCCAGGCCAGGAGTAGGCAAACATAAGCCGCAACGCTTCAGGACTCAGAGCGCGAGCCGCGCTCCGTTCATATTCAATGAATTTTTTCAAAAAATGTTCAACTAAAAGCGGCAAATCATCCAGACGTTCCCTTAGAGCCGGCAGTTCCAGGCGAACCACATTCAATCGGTAGAAAAGGTCTTCACGGAAATTACCCGCCGCGACTTCTTTTTTCAAATCCCGATTGGTGGCGGCGATCAGGCGTACATCCATCTCAATGGAGCGGCTGCCGCCGACCCGCTCAAAACGGCGTTCCTGCAAAACACGCAACAGCTTCACTTGAAGACTGTGATCCATCTCGCCGATTTCGTCCAAAAAAAGCGAACCGCCGTCAGCCATTTCAAAGCGCCCGGCCCGCCCTTGCCGGGCATCGGTAAAAGCGCCTTTTTCATGCCCGAACAGTTCGCTTTCCAGAAGCGTGGGGGATAAAGCCGAACAGTTGACGGCCACGAAAGGGCCTTCCGCTCTGGGGCTGTTGTAATGAAGGGCCTGAGCCACTAATTCCTTGCCGGTTCCGCTTTCGCCGGTGACCAGCACATTGGCCCTGGTGGGGGCCACCCTTTCCAACACCTGGTAGAGTTCGAGCATGGGCTTGGATTTGCCGATAAGGCTGCCGAAACTGTAACGTCGATTCAGAACCGAGCGCAACTCCTGGTTCTGGCGCTTCAGACGGCCGGGCGCAAGAGCCTTGGCTACGGCGCCGAGCATTTTCTCATTGGGGCAGGGTTTTTCCAGAAAATAGAAGGCGCCGCCGTCCGTCACCGCGCCGACCGCCAGTTCCACAGTGCCGAAGGCGCTAAGCAATATCACCGGAATGTCCGGTTTGTGCGTTTTGACTCTGTACAGCAACTCCAGCCCGTCTCCATCAGGCATAGTCACGTCGGTGAGCACCAGATCTACGTCCTCTTTCTGAAAAAGGCCCCAGGCTTCATTGCCGCTGTAGGCGCTGATGGTGGCGTAGCCCTCATGGCGGAAGAGCGCGGTCAGGGTCGGATGGTAATTATTCTCGTCGTCCACTATTAAAATTGTTTCCATAGTCATTTATATTTCAGCTGATTTTCAGATTGATGACGACTTTAAGGCCCGGCCCGGCCCCGTCTTCAAATTCATGGGCCGATGGTTCGCCCGAGATCAGTTCAATATCGCCGCCGTGCGCCACGATAATATTGCGGACGATGACCAGACCCAGGCCGGTGCCTTTGGCCTTGGTGGTGAAAAACGGCGAAAATATTTTTTTGACCGCCTCGTCGGATAAGCCGGGGCCGGTGTCTTCAATGACGACGGAGAGTCTCGCGTCATCCCCCTGACCTGTCAAAGCGGTGGAAATGGTCAGAAGCCCGCCGTCGCCCATCGCCTGAATAGCGTTGACCAGTATGTTCAAAAAGGCGCGGCGCAACATGCCCGCATCGCCGGGCGTCTCCGTCGGTTCGGCCCGCAGGCGCGTGCGCACTTCCACGCCGTTTCTGGCCAGAGTGACCTCAAGGAAAGCCAGAATTTCCTCTAAAATATCCTCGACTATCACCGGCTCCAGCTTGATCGTCAAGGGCCTGGCGAAATCGAGAAACTCGGTGACCACCTCGGAAAGGCGATTGGCTTCTTCCAAAATATTTCCGGCCAACCTGAACTGTTCAGGCTTGTCTCTTAAAAAACGAGCTAAAAGGTCAGCTGTGGAATGGATAATGCCCAGGGGATTTCTAATTTCATGGGCCACGGTGGCCACCATGCTGCCGAGGCCGGCCAGCCGCTCAGCCTGGCCCAGACGCGCCTGAAGCATCTGGCGTTCCTGATTGCGCTTGGTGATGATGGCTTCGCCGCGGCTGACCACCCAGCGCAGAACCACTATAAGAAACAGGGAGAGAAAAACGGCCAGGGCCAGGGCGAAATACTGCAGTTTGGCTATTTGCCGAAATTCCGGAGTCAGATCACGGTTAAGTTCCAAAACCCCGGACAGCTTCCTGGCGCCTTCGCCGTATTTGGAAGGAGGCGGGGGCGGAGGGCCGATATCCCAGACTCCGCCGACCACAGGAACGCCGTTCAACAGCCAGACATTGAAAGTCATGGCTTTATAGCTCCGCAGAATAAACCGGCCTTGCGGAAAAAATTTCCACAGAAGGTAGTCGCCGCCTTCATAGTTGTTGACGATCAGGCTCCTGGCCTGGGCCAGAACCGAATCCTCTTCATCGTCTTCCAAGGCTTCGTCATTAAATAAGCCGCTGAGGAAACCAGACGGCCGCTCATCTTCAACCCGCGAATCCAATTTCGGCGCAACGGCTGAATCCGCCCGACTGAATCTTTTCACGGGCGAAGCCGAAATTCTGTATAAGCCGATGGCCTCGCTGTAGGCGGCCATATCGTCGGCTTTGGCCGGAAGCTCGCTCAAAGGGCGTTCGGTGGAATAAACCGCCAGCCCTTCCAGATTATAGATCTGAACACGGCTGATGTCGAAACCGTAAATGGTTTTGCCGATGACGTCATTTAGAATTTTCAGTTGGGCCTCGTCGCCCAGATGCACACGCCCGAAACGTTTGACCGCCACCAGCTGAAAATCATACAACAACTGATAGTTCAAGTTTTCCATCAGTTTTATGGTGTCGTCTTCGACGCGCTTGGTTATGATAAGCTCAGCCTGATGGGAAACCACAGCCGCCAGCGTCAGGCTGGCGGCGAATATCAGCACCATGGCCACCAGCGAAAAAGACTTGACCAGCCGAAAAGGCTTCTCGTCCAGCCTCGAATCAGGCTCGGCCCCGTTCTGAACAAAGTCGCCCAGTTTTATGTTTTCAGCGGCGCCTCTCACGAGACAATATACTTTTTGTTGTCGCCGAGGCCTTTTTCGTACATGGATTTGAATTCCTTGTAGCCGCTGCGGCCCATCAGGCCGTAAGTGAATTTCTTGCCCAGCTCCACGCCCGGCTGATCCAGCGGATTAATTTTATAGAGAGCCCC
>JAISRV010000094.1 GCA_031273445.1 Candidatus Adiutrix sp.
GAAAGCATGATCCGCAAGATTTTGACGGAAATAATCGCCGAAAAAGACGGCGACCGGACCAAAGTGACGGATAAAAGCGGCATAATGTCCTTTCATACCCCGAACTGGAAGCCGGAGCCTTTCGACACCGGCAAGGCCGGCGACAAAGTCTACCTCAAAGACATGGTCAGCCTGGAAGAGAGCCCGCGCCTGGGCTTCGGGGTCATGGAGCTTGACGACTCCACCTTCAAGTGGACCCTCAACTATGACGAGGTCGACTACGTCATCGACGGGGTTCTGGAAATTATCATCGACGGCCGCAAAGTGGTCGGCCAGGCCGGAGACGTGATTTTCATCCCGGCCAAATCGACCATAGAATTTTCCACCCCTAAATTCGCCCGCTTCTTCTATGTGGTTTATCCCGCCAACTGGTATGACCAGTAAGTGCGGACAGCAGCGGTTCTCAGGCGCTGGTTGCGAGGCATCAAAGGCCCCTCGCTGGGCAAAACTCACATTTTTTGACCAGCTACGACCCAGCCAGCCAAGCCGAACAGGCGAACGGCGGAATGTATTTGGAGGTAGCCATGAAACCATTGACCGAACTCGACCTGCGAATGGCGCTGAAGGACGGCGAGGCCACGACTTACGCCGTGCCCGAAGGGACGATAGTGACGCCTTCGGCGGCTGAATATCTGCGTCAGCAACGGGTTGAGCTTGTTTTCAAAAAAACGGAGACCCTCATGAGCCAGACCCCCAACGACCATTACGGCCGCCTGCGCGCGCCTGAGGCCGCCTCCGGGCCGACCAGCCGGCCCGGCCAGGCCCCAACGACGGAAAAACCAGCCCCGAAATGGGACTTCGCCGACCCCGCGGCGCGCGGGTCGGCCGCCGAAGGGGAAAAACCGAAAGAACTCTTCTTCGGGCCCGACGGCGGCGCCTTCGACCACAAACCGGAAGCCCTGACCCACCTCAAGGGCCGCCAACTGGTTCACAAAGATCATCCCGTCATCATCTGGCGCGGCAAGCTCGACAGCCTCGCCGCCCGCCTGGTCGAAGCGCAGGTCTGCGGCCATCAGTTGGGCAATCAGGCCTATGTGGACGACCTGGAAGAAATACTCGGCTTCGTCCGGCGGCTTATGGCCTGCGAATTGCGCGGCAAGGAAGTGGAGGATTTCCATCTTCTCGGCCTTGACGCCGCCGCGCTGCGCGAGCGTTCACATGACCCGGTCAAATTTTTCGGCCGCCGGCATATGCTCGTCTCCTATAAAATGGGGCCCCTGTGCGTGGCCTTAAACAGTTGCCGCGCCCTGACCAGAGAAGTGGAGCTCTCCGCCGCGGCCGCCTTCAAAGACGTCGCCGGCCAAAGCTCCCGCGACGACGTCATCCGCGCCCTCAACAGGCTGTCAAGCCTTTTCTATATTATGATGTTCAAATATCTGCCGCCCGATTTCGACCCTGAATGGTCAGGCATCTGATATGAGCGAATTTCGCTTAGCGCCGGCTTCAACAGCATGAGCGGGGCCTGGCGCTGAAAGACAGGTTATGAGCGAATTTCTACTTAGCGTCGGCATCGACCTCGGCACCACCACGACCCAGCTGATCTTCAGCCGGCTGGAGGTGGAGAACACGGCTTCGGCCGCTTCCATTCCACGAATACAGATCGTCGACAAAAAAGTCATTTATCGCAGCGACATCCATTTTACGCCGCTTTTAAGCCGGACCGTCATAGACGTGAACGCCGTCAGGGCCCTGGTGGAAAAAGAGTATCAAAAAGCGGGCATAAAGCCGGGCGACCTTTCCGCCGGCGCGGTCATCATCACCGGGGAAACGGCCCGCAAGGAAAACAGCGAAGCCGTTTTGCGCACTTTAAGCGGCTTGGCCGGCGACTTTGTCGTGGCCACGGCCGGTTCCGACCTGGAAGCCATCATCGCCGGGCGCGGCGCCGGCGTCGCTTTAATGAGCAAAAAAAACTGGAGCCGGCCTTTGGTCAATCTGGACATAGGCGGCGGAACCACCAACATCGCCGTGTTTCTGGAAGGCGACCCGGTCGACACCTCGTGTCTGGACATCGGCGGCCGGCAAATCATACTTGAACCCGCGACCCTGAAGCTGACCTACGTGGCCAAAAAAGCGGCCATTCTGGCCGAACGCATGAATTTGCGGCTCAAGGAAGGCGAAATCGCCGCGCTGGGCGATCTGACCAGCCTCTGTGAGCGTCTGGCTCTTATTATGGCCCAGTCGCTGGGTCTGGCGCCCCCGACTGAAGAGCTGGACCTTTTCGTCACGGCCCATCCGCTCCGAAAGTCCTGGCGCTTTGGCGGGCTGGTTTTTTCCGGCGGCGTGGCCGACTTCATCTATAACGACTACGACCCGCGCCGGCCTTTTCCCTATGGCGACATCGGGCCTTTGTTGGGGCACTGCATACGTGAATGCCGGCTCTTCAGCCAGGCGGAGCGTCTGACGCCCCTGGAGACCATTCGAGCCACGGTGGTCGGGGCCGGCTCCAACACCATGGAAATAAGCGGCTCGACCATCGCCATAAGCGACCAGTCGATTCTGCCCATAAAAAATATTCCTATCCTGAAGCTGACCGAGGACGACGAAGCCGACGATTACAGGTATTTCAGTTCCCGTCTGGCCGAAAAGGTCAGTTGGTTCAAGGAAGACGACGGCCGGCATCAGCGGCTGGCCGTGGCCTTTCGCGGCCTCAAAAACCCTTCTTTCGAAAAAGTCAAAGAACTGAGCGCCCGCATCATCGAAGGCCTGAGCGACTATATCCGCGTCAATGATCTATTGGTGCTCGTGCTGGACATGGACATGGCCAAAAGCCTCGGCTACGCCCTGATGAACGCGCTGCCGGACAAAAAGGTCATATCTCTCGACACCGTGAAGGTGGAGAACGGCGACTATATCGACATAGGCGCCTCCCTGGCCAACGGACGCGTAGTGCCTGTCGTGGTCAAGACCCTGATTTTCGGCAAATAATGGCGGAGAATATATCCATGCTGGACGACATTCTGGAAAAAGTAAGACAGGCCGGCATAGTCGGCGCCGGCGGCGCGGGTTTCCCCACCTCGGTGAAACTGAAAGCCTCGCCTGAATATATCATCGTCAACGGCGCCGAATGCGAGCCGCTTTTGCAGGTCGATCAGCAGTTGAGCGCGGTTTTCGCGCCGCTGTTGCTGAAGACCTTAAATGACCTGGTCGCGGCCATAGGGGCCAAGGGCGGCATTTTCGCCCTGAAGGAAAAATATAAGAAAGCGGCGGCGGCCCTGCGGGAGGAAGTCGGGGCCTACCCGGCCCTCTCCCTGAAATATTTGGGCAATTACTACCCCATGGGCGACGAGCAGGTGCTGGTCTATGAAGTTCTGGGGCGCATCGTGCCGGAAGGCGGCCTCCCCCTGGCCTCCGGCGCGGTGGTGGTGAATGTCGAAACCCTGCTGAACATCGCCTATGCGCTGGCTGACGGTCGCCCCGTGACCGAAAAATACGTGACCATAACCGGCGCCGTCAAAAAACCCGTGACCCTAAAAGTTCCGGTGGGGCTGAAATACTCCGACCTCATCGCCGCCGCGGGCGGCGCGACCGTCAAAAACCCGGCCATAATAAACGGCGGCCCCATGATGGGCAAGGCTGAAGCCGACCTGGAACAGCCCGTGACCAAAACGTCGAAGGGCCTTATAGTTTTGAACGCCGACCACCCCTGGATCAGGGCTAAAAGACGTTCCCTCCAGGAAATGATGCGCATAGCCAAAACGGCCTGCTGCCACTGCATGCTCTGCACCGACCTCTGCCCGCGTTACATGCTCGGGCACCGGCTGCACCCGGATAAAATCATGCGTCTGGCTTCCTACAATTCCACCTGCGAAAAGGAAGAAGCGGCCGCCGGCGCCTTTCTGTGCTGCGAATGCGGCCTGTGCGAAATCGCCTGCATTATGAGCCTGCAGCCCTGGAAACTGAATCAGGAACTTAAAAAACGCCTGGGCGCGCTGGGCGTCAAGAACCCCCGCCATGAAAAACCGGCCGCGGCCAACCCTTTCAGGCCCTACCGGCAATACCCCATTCCCAAGCTGATTCAGAGGCTGGGCCTGGCCGCCTATGACCATATTGACGCGCCCCTGGCCGATTACGCCGGCGAGGCGCGTGAAGCGCGTCTGCTGCTGAAGCAGCATCTGGGCGCGCCCTGTGTGCCCGACGTTGCGGTAGGCGACGAGGTGCGCAAGGGGCAGGCGATCGCCTCGCCGGCCCCCGGCGCTCTGGGGGCCTGCCTTCACAGCAGCCTCGACGGCCGCGTCAAGCATATCGATAATTTTTCCATAGTGGTCGCCTGACCGGCTTCAGGCGCTTTAGCGGAGAAGACATATGAGCACAGCCCTAGGCCTGTTGGAATTCAAAACCATCCCCGTGGCCGTGGAAGCCGCCGACGAAATGCTGAAGGCCGCGGAAGTCGAGCTGATTCTGGCCACGCCGATATGTCCCGGCAAATACGTGGCCATAATCAGCGGAGAAGTGGCCAATGTCCAGAGCTCCGTCAAAAGAGGCGTGGCCGTCGGCGGCATCTTCCTGGTTGATTCCTACGTCATCCCCAACATTTCCGAGGCCGTGCTGCCGGCTATCTCCGGGGCCGCCGTGGTCGATCATATGGAGTCGTTGGGGGTCATAGAGACCATAGCCGCCGTGAGCGCGGTCATGGCCGGCGACCTGATCGTCAAGGCCGCCCAGGTTCAGCTGATTGAAATCAGGCTGGCCCGCGGTCTGGGCGGCAAAGGCGAAGTATTTTTCACCGGCGAATTGGGGGCGGTCGAGGCGGCCCGCAACGCGGCGCTTGAGCGTTTGGGGCGGGAAGGCGGCTTGGTCAGTTCCGCCGTCATCGCCCGCCCCCATAAAGCTTTGCTGCAGGCCATCGCCTGACTTTCGGCTCGGACGAAAAACCAGCGCCGCCGGCTTGCCGGCGGCGCTTTTTTGCGGCCTTCAATTTTCGCGGGATCGATTCCAAAACTCGCGCTTTTTCCCGCTTTCCCGACTAGCGTCCTGCGCGGTTAGGAGTATTCGTAGCCCGCCCTTATTCTCTGGCCCTGAACACCGAAATCGGCGACGGCGAAATTTAATTTTTGCTTTCCGGCAAATTCTCCTCTCCGTTTTTAAGCCGTCGGCTTGGCCCCTTCCTGTAGCATTACCCCGCAGAAAAATACATTTTAGAAACTTTTTCCCGCCAAGAACGAGGATAAAACCAAAAAAGTACGCGCAAGCGAACTGAAATAAAGAGGTCTGGCCCGCAGGGGCTAAAAAATAAAAATTGTCTGAAAAATAAATGTATTGTCAGCGAAAAAATTCGCGCCGGGAGAATCGGGCGGCCTGATTCGTCGCCCCGGGCCGGCCCTTTTGCGGCCGGGCGGCCGATCTGGAACGGTCTTTGCTCTATCAAAAAAATCGCGGCAAGATGTTTTTCGCGAGGCTACGGCTGAAAATATTCATCAAGGTCAATTGAAGGCATTTGAAGGCAAAAATTTTTGCAAGAGGTCAACTATGAGACAAGTTGCGATTTATGGAAAAGGCGGCATCGGCAAATCAACCACCACCCAGAACCTGAACGCGGGGCTGGCCGCGATGGGCAAGAAAATCATGATTGTCGGCTGCGACCCCAAGGCGGATTCAACCCGCCTCATTCTGGGCGGCCTGGCCCAGGCCACCGTTCTGGACACCCTGCGCGAAGAGGGCGAAGACGTGGAGCTGGACATGGTGCTCAAGGCGGGTTTCGGCGGCATCCGCTGCGTCGAATCCGGCGGGCCTGAGCCGGGCGTCGGCTGCGCCGGGCGCGGCATCATCACCTCCATCGGCCTTTTGGAACGCCTCGGCGCGTATACCGAAGACCTTGATTACGTCTTTTATGACGTTCTCGGCGACGTGGTCTGCGGCGGTTTCGCCATGCCCATACGCGAGGGCAAGGCCCGGGAAATTTATATCGTGTGCTCCGGCGAGATGATGGCGCTTTACGCGGCCAACAACATTTCAAAAGGCATTCAGAAATACGCCAAATCCGGCGGCGTGCGCCTCGGCGGCCTGATCTGCAACAGCCGCAACGTCGACGGCGAATCCGACCTGGTGGAGGCCATGGCCAAAGAGCTGGGCACCCAGATGATCCATTTCGTCCC
>JAISRV010000102.1 GCA_031273445.1 Candidatus Adiutrix sp.
GACGGCGTGTTTTTCCATGTATTCGCTCATGTCCAGCCTGATCAGGGCATGTTCGTCGTCAAAGAGAAACTCGGCCAGGGCTTTGGCCAATTCGGTCTTGCCGACGCCGGTGGGTCCCAGAAAGATGAAGGAGCCGATCGGCCGGCCCGGGTCGCCTATGCCGGCCCGCGCCCGCCTGACGGCCCGGGAGACGGCCGCGATGGCCTCCTTTTGCCCCACCACGCGGCGAGCCAGGCGCTCTTCCATGAAAACGAGCTTTTCCCGCTCGCCCTCCATCAGGCGACTGACGGGTATGCCGGTCCATTTGCCGACCACCTCGGCCACGTCGTCGGCGTCCACCTCTTCGCGCACCAAGCCCAGTGAAGATTCGGCCGCCGTTTTCTCCAGTTCCAGGGTCAGGGTCGGGAGCCGGCCGTACTGCAGTTCGGCGGCCCGGCCCAGGTCCCCTTCCCTTTGAGCCGTTTCGATGGCCGCCCGAGTCTTTTCTATTTCTTCTTTCAAACTGGCGGATTTGGTGATGAGGTCTTTGTCGGCCTGCCATTTGGCGGTCATATCCGCCTCTTTGACGGAAAGCTCGGCCAATTCGGACTCCAGCCGTTCCAACCGCTCCCGGGAGCCCTGATCCCGCTCTTTTTTCAGAGCCTCGCGTTCAATGGAAAGGGTCAGGACGCGGCGTTTGATTTCATCCAGCTCCGACGGGAGGCTGTCTATTTCCATGCGCAGATGGCTGGCCGCCTCGTCGATGAGGTCAATGGCCTTGTCCGGCAGAAAACGGTCGGTGATATAGCGGCCGGAGAGGGCGGCGGCGGCCACCAGCGCGCTGTCTTTGATGCCGACTTTGTGATGCACTTCGTAACGCTCTTTTAAGCCGCGCAAAATGCTGATGGTGTCTTCCACGCTGGGTTCCTCAATCAGAACCGGGGCGAAGCGGCGCTCCAGGGCCGGGTCTTTTTCGATGTTGCGGCGATATTCCCCGATAGTGGTGGCGCCCACGCAACGCAATTCGCCCCGGGCCAGAGGAGGTTTGAGCATGTTGCCGGCATCCAGGCTGCCTTCGCTCCGGCCGGCCCCGACCAGGGTGTGCATTTCGTCGATAAAGAGAATGACCTCGCCGGCGGCGGATTCGACTTCTTTGATGACCGCTTTCAGCCTCTCCTCGAATTCGCCGCGAAACTTGGCCCCGGCGATCAGGGCGCCCATATCCAGCGACAGGATGCGCTTGTTTTTCAAAGTCTCCGGCACGTCGCCGGAGACGATGCGCCGGGCCAGGCCTTCGACGATGGCCGTTTTCCCCACGCCCGGTTCGCCGATGAGCACGGGGTTGTTTTTAGTGCGGCGGCTTAAAACCTGAACGACGCGGCGAATCTCCTCGTCGCGGCCGATGACCGGGTCGAGCTTCTGCCGCCGGGCTTCATCAGTCAGATCGCGGGTGAACTTCTGGAGGGCCTGGTATTTGTCCTCGGGGTTTTGGTCGGTGACCCGCTGCTGGCCGCGCAGGTCGCGCAGGGACTTGAAAACGACGTCGCGGGTAAGGCCGGCCTCCAGA
This sequence comes from Candidatus Adiutrix sp., assembly GCA_031273445.1. GTDB lineage: Bacteria > Desulfobacterota > Desulfarculia > Adiutricales > Adiutricaceae > Adiutrix. The sequence continues at coordinate 1,547 of JAISRV010000102.1, forward strand.
AAAACGCGGGCGGCCGGGTCATCCCTATAGGCCAGGACGGCCAGGAGCAGGTGTTCGGTGGAGACGAACTCGTCGCGCATCTTTTCCGCTTCGGCCTGGGCGAGGTCGATTACGGTTTTAAGGGCCGGGCCGATATAGCCGGTCAGGCCCGAACCGGAAATTTTCGGCAGTTTGTCCAATTCTTTGTCGAACGCGGCGGCCAACATCGGAGCCGCGACCCCGGCTTTGGCCAAAACGGGCCGCACCACGCCTTCCGGTTGATTGACGAGCGCGGCGGCCAGGTGCAGCGGCGTTATCTCCTGCTGCCCCTTCCTGTCGGCCAGCCCCTGGGCCTCGGCCAGGGCTTCCTGGCTTTTAATGGTGAATTTGTCGTAACGCATATTTTGCCTCTGAAAAAAAAATTGTCGATTACAGAAACAAGGTAAGCGCCGCCGGCGCCCTTGTCAACGGCGCCGCCAGGGCAAAGCCTCGGACCCCGAGGCAACCGCCTCATGCTTTGCATCCGAGCCGCGGTCGCTAGTTGTTGCGTCCCTGATGAAAGAAGTTCCGGAAGAATGTAAAACAGGTCGAAGCTTGCCGCAAAATGGAGGCCAATGCCAGGTGTTGCCGGCGGCTTCCAAGTGGGTTATGTGCGCATTGCGAAAAATTCCATGGCCTTTCCGAAAGTTTCACGTCCGCTTTTAAGCCAAGCGGCATTTTTTTGCATTTACAGAGTAATATCTAATAATAACTATGAGTAACATATATTTTTAAAAAATAAGAAGGCGCCTTCATTTTTTTCTTGACTCGCCTTAAAGCTTGTTCTATATTTCAAAATAAGAAGGCGCCTTCCAATATAACCAATGGAGGATCAATCCCATGTTTGAATTCCTTAAAAGACTCAATCCTTTCGGGCATAAGCACTTCCACGGTCACAGCCATGGGCGGGGATCGCCGAGAATACCCCGTCAAAAAAGCTCCATGCGCAATGAAGCATTGCCGTTTGAAGAAAATACTTTTCAATGCCCGCTTTGTGAAAAACATTGCCCTTTGAATGATCCCTGTTGCCGTAAAGGCGCCGCGTTTGCAAAAAAACTTGCTTCAGCAAAAGGAGACTAAAAATGACAAATGGAAGCGCCATAACCGGCGAAGCCCTGCTTGGACTCTTCCGACGCATTTTGAAGGCTATGTCCCGATACCACCATAACCGCGGCAATACACAGCATGCGCAAGCGCATGTGCTTGCCGTTCTCAAAGAAAGAGAGCCTATGAGCCAGCGCGACCTGATGGAGATGCTGAATGTGCGTTCCGCCTCCCTGAGCGAGATTCTGGCAAAACTGGAACGAAACGGCTTCACCGCCAGGGAGCGATCCGATCAGGACAAACGCAATTTCATTATTTCCGTCACGGAACAAGGCCGAGCCATGGCGGAGGAGCATAAGAAAGAGCACCTGAAAAATGCTGAAGCCATCTTCGCGCCTCTGTCCGATGTGGAACGACAGCAGTTGGGCGAGCTTCTGGAAAAAATCATAATGTCCCTGGAAAAGGACGATCCTGAGCATGACATGGAGCACGAGCATGGATTCGGCCATCGGCGCGGGCGCGGCCATCATGGGGGTGGCGAAGAACATGACCATCATGGTCATGAACGCCATGGACATAGCCGCAGGGACGCTTCCAGACAGGAACATCACGGGCCGGGCGAACATGACCCCCGGCACAACAGTAATGAATAGCCTTCCATGAGGCGGGAAATGAATCAATACCAGATGCAATTTCGCAATTTCATGGAGGATAAGGGACTCCGTGTAACCAGGCAGAGGTTGTCCGTCGCCGGGCTGCTTTTCGAGATGACGGGGCATCCTACTATTGTTGATCTGTATGTTGATCTACGGGCAACCGAGACGGGCATCAGTCTGGCGACGGTATACCGTACTTTGAAGCTATTAAAGGACGCCGGACTTGCGGTTGAATTCCAGATTGACGATGGAGCTGCCCGGGTTGAGGCCGTAAATACACATACGACACATGATCATCTTATCTGCCGGAATTGCGGAACTGTTGTGGAAATGCACAACCCGGCCATTCAAAAAACGCAGGCGCAACTAGCGCAAGAGCATGGATTCATTTTAGAGAACCAGGCTTATTGCGTTTATGGCCTATGTTCAGATTGTCATGCTCGTCACCAGACAGGCGAAGCATCATGAGGCAACGTGAACGGGACGTTCTTTGGCGATTTCGCGTTTCAATTCTTCCTCGGAAGGCAGAATATCCAGATATTTTGAGGCAAAAATCTGCCGCCCTTCGCTCAAGACCGAATAGCTGACCAAGAGGGCGGGCTGACCCCGCCCCTACAGAAATCAATTATTATCCCAAATCTCCGTTAAAGTCCAAGGCGGAGGCTTGGCGGCCTTGCCGGTCATTGCGGGGGCTCCGCCCAGGGCAACCGCCCTCGCCCCGCCAGGGGAGGGCCTACGCGGCCCTGCCCTGGACCCGCCCGCGCCAGGGGCTCTTGCCCCTGGACCCCGGTTCCGTGCAACCGCCGCCGCAACTCGCCTGCGGCTCAGACAAGCGGCGGCGGGCGGATCTTTTTCCCCATCTTCGCTCGCCAAGGCGAAACCCAAAACCCAGTAGCGGCTGCGGCGCCTACCGTAGCATAACCGCGACTGGCTAATTTCGGACGCTGGAACGCATGAGGTCGTCGGCCATCAAATCCTCTTTTTCAAACAAGGTCACGCTGGCCTGATCAATGTGCCGCTTCAAGGGGGCGTAATTAAGGGTTTGGCAACTCACAATATCCACTCTAAACGGCAGGGCGCTTTCCATAAACAAGGTGTGAAGGCGGTTAACCTCTTTTTCCTCTATCGGGCCATACAATGCCAGATCAATGTCGGAAGAAGGACGATAGGCGCCTGAGGCGCGGGAGCCGAACAACACCACCCGGTCAAGATGGGCGGCAAAGGGGGCCAAAATCTCTTTGATGCGGCCAAGTTGAGCCGGGGTCAAGCCATGGTCAGCCGTCATAGTCAGCCTCTTTTTCCAAAAAAAACATATACAGCGCTTCCATGGCCGCCAAATAACGCTGAGAGATATCGGCGATCACCTGTTCAAATTTGGAAAAATCATAGGTATGGGACATTTTGTTGCGGGCGTCCAAAGCTTCCGTCCACACCTGGCCGTCTTGAATCAGCCTGGCTTCAAAAGCCGCCCTGATGACCGTGACCGGGGTAATGACGGGCAACGACATGCCTTCCCCTTCCAGAAAATCCTTCATGGTTTTCCAAGCCAGTTCAAAGGCATATTCAAAGCGCTGGATGCAGCCTTCCTTCTCCAATTGGTTCAGTTCCTTGTCCGCTTCAATGGCCTCACGCAATAAAACGAAAACGCGTTTGTAATTTTTGAAACGATATAGCCAGCGGGGCGTGCCATCGGTCATGATTCCAACTTCTTTTTATTTGTGATGATCTGTGGTGTTGGGCGTTTTCCAGGTCTTTTTCATGAAGCGCCGGGCTATCGGGCAAATCAAGAAACTCCAGCACATAAGGCGATTTTAAAATCGGCACATGGCATGTGCTGAATTTGGTCTGGCGGCAATTTGGCACATGACTTGTGCCAAATTGCGGACGGACTTGAATAAGCAACATAAAATGTTCGAAAATTTCACAAATTTCTGGCCGAAAACCCACGGCCGTATTTTTGAGTAAGCTGGTCAGCCAAGCTGCCGATCACCATGCCGCCATACTCGGCACGGTCGTCACCATCTTGAAGCTCCAGCACAATTTCACGGCCGATCAGCCAATAGGCCACGACCATATTGTAGTTGACCGAGCGGACGACCTGCGATCGCGCCTCTTCAAGGATGGAAACAATCCGTTCAAACAGCGAGTTGGCCGCCATCAAGTCTTTAGAAGTCATATTTCTCCATCAAAGCAGCTTTGCGCTCTTGAATGGTCAGGGCGTCTTCCCCTTTAAAATTGCGACGCAGGTTGCCGCACATAAAGCAGGAACAAGGCGCCCTGGCGGCGCCGGCCCGGCCGATGTCGCGCCGGCTGATCTCACGGTAATGCCAGCGCCGGCATTGCCTCAAGCCTTTTCGGCATCTTATTTGAAGCGAGTCACGGTTTATCACGAAAAAAATACTCTCATTCTTCGTTGAAGCGGATCCGCTTCTGTGATGATACGGCCGTATCCGCCCGAGTATTTCACTTCCACTATTGATTCCATCTGTTCCATTATCTCACGGATTCCAAGTTGTTTCAATGTCGGTTTTTGTTTATCCTCATCATTGCCCCCCGCACTCGCCATTTAGCGAAGTAATGCTTCAGATAAATGACGTGGAATGACCTTCAAAGCGCGGCATGACGCCATGCCGGACGCTTCTACTTAATAAAATAGTCCTTTTCAAAGGGTATGGCAAGATTACCGTCAGGATTTCTGACGGTAATCCTGAAGATTGATTTTGGTGATGTTGGGGGCTGGTGGTCGCCATCAGCGCGCCATCAGCGGAACACGCCCCAGCCAAGATATTCACGCGTAAAGACGGCGTAGCGCTCGGGCTCTGAAGTCAGTTGGGCGCGAACTTCTTTGGCCATGTCGTCGTCGGGATTCGCTTCAAGCCAGCGGCGCATGGTGAGCCACTTGGCCGCCTCATATCTGTCCCAGCCTTCCCGGTCAGCCAGAACCATTTCCACAACATCGTAGCGAGGCCGCCGAAAGAGGCGATGAGCTCCGGCAGCAGCAAAAAGTCGGAGATGGAATTGGCTTGGCATTCCTTGGCCGCATCCTCCGTCGGCGGCAAGTGCAGCCAGTAGGGCTCGCCGATGAGGATGATGCCTCCGGGGCGAAGGCTTTTGGTCAGAAGCTCGATGGCGCCGGCGACGCCCCCGCCGATCCAGGTGGCCCCGAGGCAGGCGGCTACGTCAACCTTTTCATCGGCGACATAGCCGGCGGCATCGCCGTGGATGAACTCGACCTGGCCCGCGATCCCGAGTTCTTCGGCGCGGAGTTTGGCTTGCTTGCTGAACAACTGGCTCAGGTCGATGCCGAGACCGGCGATTCCGTAATCGCGCGCCCAGGCGCACAGCATCTCGCCCGAACCGCTGCCGAGGTCGAGCACGCGAGTCCCTGATTCCAGGCGCAAGGCCGCGCCGAGCGTGGCCAGCTTTTCCGAGGTAAACGGGTTATGGATGCGGTGAGCGCTTTCGGTTGTGGCGTAGCGTAAAATATGAGGAGGCGTATTTGAAAGGCTATCAGAGCGCCAATGAAGCCAGAGAGGGTCTGGGGCAATATTTCCGATTCTATAATGAGGAAAGGCTCCATCAGTCCCTGGATTACCGGACGCCAGCCAGCCAATATCGGAACAGGAACGCCGCCATACAGAGCTGAAATCTTTTTTCAGTACCGGCGCTGCGCGGCTCAAATTTTAATTTTTTTATAGCTTAAAAATAGACGATTTTTGTCTTGACAATGGGGACCACATCAGGCCTTGGCCTGTTCAACCTGCTTTTTTAATGTGGCCTGAGCTTTCAAGCTGTCCAGATAGTTTGCTCGCATCAAAGAATCTGTATATAATTTCAATGTGATATGTTGCACACGCCTCTATAGAACCCTCTAATCGGCCCCTAATTTTTGTGGATGGAAAAAGAGGTTGTGGGACGGGAAGGGACACCCGGATCTCCAACTTGGGATTCCGGTTGGCCCTCTCCCCGGAGTAGCAGGCAAGGGGAACACGTTTAATTCAAAGAATCGTAGCCGGTTTCGCCGGTCCTGATGCGCATGGAACTCCGCAGATTGTAACTGAAAATTTTTCCGTCGCCGATATTTCCGGTGAAAGCCGCCTCCTGGATGGCCTGAATGGTTTTTTGCTCCCATTCTTCCGAGGAAACCACAATTTCAAATTTGACTTTTGGGAGCAGGGAAACATCCACCTTGCTGCCGCGAATACTCCCGGGATGGCCTTTTTGCGCCCCGCAGCCCATAACCTGGAAGACCGTGATGCCGTTGACTTCAATGGCGCTCAAGGCTGCCTTGACGTCTTCCATCTTTTCTTCACGTACAATTGCTTCAACTTTGATCATGGCGTTTCCTTACTCCATTAGCGATCCAAACCGGTAAAAGAAGGATAGGCCATTTCACCATGTTGCGCGGCGTCCAGGCCTGCCAGTTCATCCCGTTTGCCAACGCGCAGTTGCGTAAAGGAGCGGGCTATGCTGACACAGATTATCGTGCCCGAAGCGGCAAAAAGAATGGCTATGCCCGTGACGACGAGTTGCACCCAAAGTTGTCGTGTGCCGCCATAAACAAGTCCGGTACAAAGCCCCCCGCTAATTTCAGGGCTTGCGAAAATGCCCGCGGCAAGGCTGCCCCAGATGCCGCCGGCGCCATGACAGCCAAAGACATCAAGAGCATCGTCAATCCGCAGTCTTTCCTTGATCAGGACAACGGTGTAATACGAGAGAATCCCGCCGACAAAGCCGATGACCAGAGCCGCCCAAACAGGCACGAAACCGGCGCAGGGAGTGATGGCCACAAGACCCACAATCGCGCCGGTGCAGGAACCGATCAGGGTAGGACGATCTTCCCTGCATGCGTCAATAAGCATCCAGGCCAGAAGCCCGGAGGCAGCCGAGGCAAAGGTGGTCATGACCACATGGGACGTCAGGGCATTCGCCGCGAGCGCGCTGCCCGTATTGAACCCGAACCAGCCAAACCATAACAGGGCCATCCCCAGGGCCACAAACGGCACATTGTGGGCGCGGTGCGAGAGGCGCTCATAGCCGTTGCGCCTGCCGAGCATGATGCACAAAACAAGCCCGCTGACCCCGGCATTGACATGCACCACACTCCCGCCGGCAAAATCAACCGCTCCAAGTCCTGTTGCCCCGAGGATGCCGCCCGCTCCCCAGATCATGTGCGCCAGCGGGTAATAAACAATCAGCGACCAGAAGACGACAAACACGCACCAGGCCCTGAATTTCATGCGCCCGGCTACGGCTCCGGAAAGAATCGCCGGAGTTATCAAGGCAAACATCATCTGGAAGGCGACGAACACCAAGGCCGGAAGGTTCTCCGCATAAGGGGAGACGTCCGTCAAGGCAATGCCCGCAAGCCCTGCGTCGCGCAAGGAGCCGATAACGCCGAAGGCGTTGCCGCTGTAAGTCAAAGAGTATCCTGCCGCAATCCAGAGCGCCACCACCGCGCCCATGCTGAACACGACAGCCATCAGGTTGTTGACTGCATTTTTTCGGCGTCCCAAACCACAGTAAAAAAAAGCCATGCCCGGCGTCATCATAAAGGCCAAGGCAGTCGCTATCAACATAAAGGCGGTGTCACTGCCGTTTATCATTGTCTCAACCCTCCGAAGCGGTTCATCATGATTTTTTATCCGCTCCCGCCGCGAGCATGCCTTCGCGTTCAATAAATTCCACTATCGGGGCAAGCCCCTTGCCAGAGCGCAGTTCGGTAAAAACGAAGGGGCGTTCCCCGCGCATCGTGATGGAGTCCTGTCGCATGACCTCCAAAGATGCGCCCACCATTTCCGCCAAGTCGATTTTATTGATGATCAACAGATCTGAACGGGTAATGCCGGGACCGCCTTTGCGCGGAATTTTATCCCCGCCGCCAACGTCAATGACATAGAGGGTCAAATCCGCAAGTTCCGGGCTGAAGGTCGCGGAAAGGTTATCCCCGCCGCTTTCGATGAACACCAATTCCAGCCCGGGATGCCGGCGGCGCATTTCTTCTACTGCCCCGATATTCATGGAAGCGTCTTCACGGATGGCCGTATGCGGGCAACCGCCTGTTTCCACACCCAGGATGCGGTCTTCTTCCAACGCGCCGCACCGCAATAAAAATTCCGCGTCTTCCTTGGTATAAATGTCGTTCGTGACCACGGCCATATCGTATTTGTCGCGAAGCGCCAGACACAGGCGGCGCAAGAGCGCCGTTTTGCCGGAGCCTACAGGACCGCCAACCCCAACCCGTAAATATCCTCTATAATTCATGGCTCACTTAACTCCTGAACATGCGGGAATGTAATTCTTCATGGCGGGAACTGGCAATGGCCAGACCGTGGAGCGACGCCCCAATCTCGTCATCCGGCAGGACGCCCGCCGTAGCGACCAAGGGCGGAATATCTTCCAGCAGGCGCAAGGCAATCGCTTGGGCCGCATTTTGCCCCAAGGGCATACATTTGGTTGCGGCGGCAATCTGGTTCTCCAGCCAGCTCCAGGCATAGGCGGCGGCAACTGAGGCCGCCATGCCGCCATTCCCTGCCGCATCCGCTCCTTCCAGCTGCGCGGCCAACAAAGCAAAGGCCGCCACATGCCCCCATTCCTCTTTGGCGTCCAACCAGGCGGGCATCAACCGTTGCGCGAGGAGCAGACGTTTAATGGCCTGGCCTATTTCTCTTTCTTCCAGCCACAGTTCCGCTGATTCGCGGCCGGCAAAAATGAGACTGTTCCATCGCGAAAAATCTTCCGCATTTCTTTCGCTTGCGGCCTGGTACGCACGAAGAAGAAGCGGCAAATCCGCCCGTCCCAGTCCATACTGCAAAACCGTTGCGAGCCAGTCCCGCAACGTCGCCTCATCCCGCACCCATTTCGCTTCGATGGCCTGCGCGAGACCGTGCGACCAGGCAAAACCGCCTATCGGCAAAGCGGGAGACGCGATGTACAGCAAATGTAAACAATGCAACACAAAAATTCACTCCGCAGTATGGCGATGGTTGTGGTAGGCGCCGTTTTCCGGCACAAAGGGCGCGGTTTCATACGTCACCGCCAAGTTCAGATGCTCGACCAATTCCTCCAGAATCGGGTCCGGCGCAAAACGCAGCCACATGCCCTCCCCGCATCCGCCTATCTGTATCGGCGCGTGCCTGTTTCCCACATGGTAACAAGCTGTTGCGATATTCTTCCAGTCCGTCGTCTTTGCCGTGACAACTGCTTCCGGCTTGCAGACAACCTTGACCATAGCGCCGTCAACCGCGCGCAGAATATCTCCTCCCCGCAACATTTGGCCGGGTTTGAGAAAAAGGCCGGCCTCTTCACCGCTGTCCAGCTTCACGCGCAATCGAGCTTTGCCGCGCTGTTCATAGGCCAAGGACAAGGTTTGGGAAACGGAAAGGTCCTGCCTGCATCCCAGATTTTCAATAAATTCCAGCATAGGAACTCCCGATGGCTTCAGAACAAAAAATACCGCTGGGCCATTGGCAAAACAGCAACCGGCTCACAGGTCAACAGTTGTCCATCGCTGCGCACCTCATACGTTTGCGCGTCAACTTCCAGTTCAGGCGTTGCGCTGTTCAGAATCATGTCTCTTTTTCTGAGCTTGCGGGTATTCACGCAGGCCCTCAGCGCGCGGGAAACGCCCTGCCCCGCGAGGCGCTCCGCAAGGCCGAGATCCAGCGCTCTTTTACAGACAAACGTGATGCCCGATGCCGCTCCGGCAACGCCAAAGGCCCCAAACATGGGGCGGTAGACGGAAGGCTGCGGCGTGGGGATGGACGCGTTGATGTCGCCCATCGGGGAGGCGGCAATTGCGCCGCTTTTGATAATCAGATGGGGCTTTACGCCAAAAAAAGCCGGCTTCCAGAGGATCAAATCCGCCAGCTTGCCCGCCGCGACGGAACCGATCTCTTGATCCAGCCCGTGGGTGATGGCCGGATTGATTGTGTATTTTGCCAGGTAGCGCTTAATCCGGAAGTTGTCATTGCCCGAGCCTGCATCTTCCGGCAAGGAACCGCGCTGGATTTTCATCTTATGGGCTGTCTGCCAGGCGCGAATGATGACTTCGCCCACCCGGCCCATCGCCTGCGAATCGGAAGAAATCATGGAAATAACGCCCATGTCGTGCAGAATATCTTCCGCGGCAATGGTTTCCTTACGGATACGCGAATCCGCAAAGGCCACGTCTTCCGGCAGAGAAGGGTTCAAGTGGTGGCAAACCATAAGCATATCCAGGTGTTCGTCGAGAGTATTCACGGTATAGGGCCGCGTTGGATTGGTCGAAGATGGCAGCACATTGGGCAGCGAACAGGCTTTGAGGATGTCCGGAGCGTGGCCGCCGCCGGCCCCTTCGGTGTGGTAAGTGTGGATGCAACGCCCCTTGAACGCCGCCAGGGTATCTTCCACAAAACCGGCTTCATTAAGCGTGTCCGTGTGAATCGCCACCTGCACGCCGTATTCTTCGGCCACCCCAAGACAGCAATCAATAGCGGCCGGGGTCGTGCCCCAGTCTTCATGCAATTTAAGCCCCATCGCGCCCGCCTCCAACTGCTCGCGCAAGGCGGTCGGGAGACTGGCGTTGCCTTTGCCCAAAAAACCGAAATTCATGGGCATATCGTTGGTTGCCATAATCATGCGGGCGAGATGCCAGGCGCCGGGGGAACAGGTGGTGGCGTTGGTTCCAGTGGCGGGACCTGTTCCTCCGCCAAGCATGGTGGTGATGCCGCTCATCAGGGCTTCTTCCACCTGTTGGGGAGCAATGAAATGGATGTGCGAATCAACGCCTCCGGCCGTCAGAATGCAGCCTTCTCCGGCGATGATTTCTGTGCCTGGTCCAATGACAATGCTTACGCCTTCCTGTGTATCCGGGTTCCCGGCCTTGCCGAGGGCGAAGATGCGGCCGTCCTTGAGGCCCACGTCCGCTTTGACAATGCCGCCGGCGTCTAGCACAACAGCGTTGGTGATCACGGTATCCACCGCAACACGTTGCGACGCCTGGCTTTGTCCCATTCCATCACGGATGACTTTACCGCCGCCAAAGGAAACTTCGTCGCCGTAGACCGTGAAATCTTTTTCTACTTCAAGCCACAATTCCGTATCCGCCAAACGAATACGATCCCCAACGGTAGGGCCGAAAATTTCGGCATATTGGTCGCGTTTTACGGTCAGCATATTTTTTTCTTGCCTGCAAAAGGGTTGCCCATGATTTCCCCTCGAAAACCAAAAATTTCCCGCCTTCCGCCAAACTGCGTCAGCCTGACGTTACGGGTCTGCCCCGGCTCAAAACGTACGGAAGTCCCGGCAATGATGTCGAGCCGCATGCCCAGCGTTTTTTCCCGGTCAAAGCGCAAGGCGGGGTTGACTTCAAAAAAATGGTAATGAGAACCCACCTGCACAGGCCTGTCGCCGCAATTAGCCACAGATATTTCCACAGTATCCCGGCCTTCGTTGATGAGGATATCCGCATCCTTCAGCATATATTCGCCTGGTATCATAGATTCTCCTTTTTTCTGGAACGGGTCGGTTTGCCGCCCTGGTCACGGCAGGGCGCGGAAGAGGCCGTTTGCGATGCGCTCTCGGGGGAACATGGTTCCTACTGCACAGGGTTATGCACGGTGACCAACTTGGTGCCATCGGGGAACGTGGCTTCCACCTGTACCTCCACGAGCATTTCCGGCACCCCTTCCATAACGTCCTCGCGAAAAAGGACTGCGCGGCAGGACCCCATCAGTTCGGCAACAGTTTTGCCTTCTCTGGCCCCCTCGAGAATCGCCAGACTGATGTATGCCGCCGCCTCTGGATAGTTCAGCTTGACGCCCTTATTCTTTCGCCGTTCCGCAAGCAGCCCGGCAAC
>JAISRV010000162.1 GCA_031273445.1 Candidatus Adiutrix sp.
TTGGCCTTGGGCCTGGAATAATTGGCCCGGGCCGGCTTGTCGTCCGGCCCCAGCCCGGCCAGGGCGATTTTCACCGCCGAACTGGCCGCGGCCATTTTTTGCTCTTCCGAAAGAGGCGCGGCCTCGGGATCGTCATAATAGCGGCGGCCGCCCGCGAAATAAGGCGAAAACTGGGGGCCGAAAGCGGCTGTTTCCGTCACTACGCCTGCTTTGGGGGCGGCGTGTAGAAAGTTGCCCTGGCCGGTGTAAATGCCCACATGGAAACTATCGCGGACGGACGCGTCGCGATAGATGAGCAGGTCGCCGGGACGCAGGTCTTCTCTGGCTATCTGACGCCCGCCGGCCGCCTGGCGTTTGACGTCTCTGGGCAGGCTGACGCCGCCCTGAGAGTAGACCCAGCGAGTAAAACCGGCCGCATCAAAACCGGCGGCAGGGGTCTGCCCGCCGTCTTTATAGGGGCGGCCGCTCTGGCCATAGGCGGCGGTCAAAAGAGAACCGGTAACCCCGCTTTTGAGGCTTAACGAAGCGGAAGCGGCAAGTTGCGGCTCAATATAGCCGGAATCGGAAGAAGACGAATCGAAATAATCGTCGTCAGCCAGGCCATGCTCCGCCAACAAACCCTGCCCGGCCCGCCCGGTGACAAGACTTCCGCTTAAGCCGCGGGTAAAGGAATCAGGGTCTATGACATCGCTTCCGACAATGCGGGGGGCGATATCCTCATTGTTTAAAACTTCATTGTCTAAAACTTTCGTCTGGGTGTGAGAGAGGTCGGCCAAATTCATCAAAGAAGCGGAGCAGCCGCAAACAGCCAAGGCGGCGGCCAGGAGGGCAACGGCAAAAATAATTTTTTTCATTTCAGCCTGACGGCGGCCTGAGGCGACCTCGACGAATCTCCTTAAAGCGGGCATGAAGACGCTCCTTTTCCAGCCGCGGCAACAAAGCCGGCCTTTGTCGCGGCGGATATGGATGAACAATCGACTTGACTTATGAAGTCTTGCGGCGGATCAGCCGAACTCGGCTGAACTTTATGACATCAAACTAATGTTTATCTATAACTTATAAAATAATTCAGGTCAAGCCCTAAAAAACGGCTCTAAAAAACGGCTATTTCCATTTTGACTCCTTACCATACGCTGATCCGGCGCTTGTTTCGCCTGCTCCCGGAGAAAGGCCATGTCTTGCTCCAAAGCCTTCATGGCTATAATTTACCATAATTATACATAATTGCAAGCCGCTTCTTTTTGCCGTTTCCTTTCGCCGTTTCATTTTGTCTTTGTTTTTCTTAGGTCACAAAACGTGAATGGCCGTCTTAAGATTCAATTTTTGATTGACTTTAAAATGGAATCATGATGTAATTACCCAACTCGCAAACTCATCATGAAGCTGAGTTGCGGCGCCGGCGAATCATTAATATGATTCGTTTAGGCGTCAACTGTATAGTTGTGTATTTGACGTTCGGCTCATTTAAGAACAATGCGGTTACGAAGGCCGCGCGCCCGATTTTTCGGTCGCGCGGCTTTTTTTATGCGGAGGCGCCTATGAAAATTCGGTGAAGTCTTGGAATCCGCGCTCGGCGACAAGGGCAATTTTAGGCCGGCGCGATATTCGCCTTCGGGGTCAAAAAAAGAATGACGCCGCCCTTTCTTGCCGGTCGTGACGACGCCATTCTTGAGTGAACAAGGCTGAAACCTCATTCGGCCTTATTTTGCCATGCCCCCGATTTAATGTCAATGTGGCTGAAATAAGGAGTGAAAATTAAAATGATCAACAGGATTTTTTTAACGGCATTTTTGGCTGTGGCTCTGATGAGTCAGAATGGGGCCTGGGCCCAAGAACCCAAGAACGAAGAAGAAGCGGCGGAGGTCGCTTTGCAAGAAATTGAAGTGCGCGCCGCGGTTCGCCGTGAAGAGCTTTTAAGCACCAGCGCCACTGTTCTGGAAAACGCAGACCTCGCCGACCGGGTTTTCGTTCAGCCGTTGGACATGATCAAGCTCAGCCCCGGAACCAGCATTACTCAATATGGAGAAAGCGGCATCGCCCCGGCTTTTACAGTCCGCACTTTCAGCGCCGGGCACGGCGGGGGCGACGTGACCATGTATTTGGACGGCATACCCCTGCATGACAACGGCCACGCCGACGGCTACCTGGACACCGGGCTGATCATGCCCATTGAAATCGAGCGGATGGAGATCATCAAAGGGCCTTCGTCGGTCTATTACGGACAAAGGGCGGCCGGCGGGGCCCTGCCGATCGAAACCATCAAAGGCGGCAACCTGACCCGCCTGAATCTGCGGTACGGCAGCTATAACAACATGACCGCCACCGGGCTTTTGGCCCGTGAGCAGGGCGACCTGAGCCATGTTTACGCCTTCGAGACCTTCCATACCGATGGCTGGCGCGATCACTCGGAGTGGGACAAGAAAAACTTCTCAGCCCGCTGGACCTATAAAGTCAACGAAAAATTCACGACCAGCCTAAATGTCCGAACCTACCAAGCCGATTGGGATTCAGCCGGCTATATTCCCTACCGCCTGCATTTATCGCCGACCACGGCGGTGGACGACGGCAGCGGCCAGTATAACGGCGGCAAGCGCGACCGCTATGACGGGCGGCTGTGGGCCAACTATTTCATCAATGATAATTCTCAGCTGACTTTCTACCTCTACGGCACCACCCTGGATCACACCCGCTGGCAGTTGGCCGGCTATCCGGCCAATTCCACCGGCCCGGGCACAGGCACGGGAGGCAACGGCACCGAGCAGTTCAACACCCACAAATCCTATGGCAGCGGTTTGAGCTATAACTTCAAAGGCGAGGTGGCCGACCGGGAAGCCACCGTGACCGTGGGCGTTTCCTATGCCAATGAAGCCGAGGTAAGGGAAACCTACGAGCTGCCTTTCGGCGGCGGCCGAAAACGGGGCCTTCACAATTCCGACCGGGATTTCGATGTGGTCACCAAATCTATTTTCGGCGAGGCGACTTATCAGATTCTGAAACCGCTCCATGTCCGGCTGGGCGCCCGCTACGACATGCTCGGCGGCGACAACACCGACAACCTGGCCGGAACCAGTCAAAGCTCCCCCACCTACAAAGAGTTCAGCCCCAAGGCCGGGCTGCTGTATACCCCCCTGGACTGGCTGCAAATTTACGCCAACTACGGCCACGGCTTTTCCATGCCCGGTTTGACCTACGGGACGACGTTTTACGAAGGCGGAATATATGATCTGACCCAGCGCGACCAATACGAACTTGGCTACCGGGCCGCCCTGACCGACTGGATCGACCTGGAAATGGCCGCCTATCTGATTTACACCAAAAATGACGTCACCTATGACGAGCAGACCAATACCTCCTCGCCCGTCGGCGAGAGCAAAAGGCGGGGCCTGGAGGCCTCTCTGGCCATGCGGCCCTGGGAGAACTGGAGGCTGACCGGCAATTATACATATCAGGACGCCAAAACCACCAGAGGGGGCAGCGCAGCGGTTTCCACCAACGGCCGCCGGCTGACCAATATACCGCGTCACATCAGCAACCTGGAACTGGCCTACGCGCCGACGGAAGGCCTGGGCGGCCGGGTCAGCTTCCGCTGGGAAGCCGACGCCCTGCTGAGAGACCCTTCGCCGGTTCGTAGGGATGGAACGCCCAATTACACTTATGGTCCCACCGGGGCCTCTGACCTGGTCTCCGCCCCCTACAAAGCTCAGGACAAGGGGACGCTCGACATGCAGTTGTCCTACAGGTTCAACGAGAACTACAGATTGGTGCTTGACGTGCTGAATGTGCTCGACAAAGAATATTACGGCAGCCAAGGGGCTCCGGCCTACAACTTAGCCGGGATCTACGACTTCACCTATTCCATCCAGCCTCCGCGCACTTTTTATCTTGGTCTGGAGATGAATTGGGATTGACGTCCCCTGGACATTGCTTATTAAAAATCGCGCCGCGTCAAACGGAAATGACCGTTTTGAAATCTTCACGGTCATAAATAGTTTTGGCGCGGTCGAAAACTATATATGAAAGCCCGCGGTTACGTGCGGCCCGGAGCACTATGTCCCAGATTTTGTCGAAATCGCGGTCGAGAAACTGCGCCGGACGCTCCATCAGGAAAAGCCGGGGCCGTTTGCAGAAAGACAGGGCATAAAGAGCCAGACGGCGTTCCGGTTC
>JAISRV010000201.1 GCA_031273445.1 Candidatus Adiutrix sp.
CATGAAATCGGCCTGGCCGGCTCCGCCAATCTGGCCACCGTGGCCCCGGGCATTTCCGAGGCGCTCATCGCCACGGCCGTGGGTCTGGCGGCCGCCATTCCCGCCGTCATCTTCTTCAATTATTACAACAGTTGGGTCAGGGTGCTGGAAGCGGAAATGGCCAACTTCACCGCCGACTTCGTCAACATTCTGGAACGCGACCTCTTGAAACGCTCCGCCGGGCCGCCGTCGAAGACCGCCGCCCAGGAGGACTGAGCCCATGATGAACAGCCACGATTCCGGCGGCCACGGCGGCCGCCCCGGCATGATGAGCGAGATCAACGTCACCCCTATGGTCGACGTCATGCTCGTGCTCCTGATCATTTTCATGGTCGCCGCCCCCATGATGACCCAGGGGCTGGACGTGAACCTGCCGAAAGTCGACGCCGCGGCCCTGCAAACCGAAGACAAGCAAACCGTCATAACCATAAGGCCCGACGGCGTCATATTTCTGGACCAGACCGAGGCCAGCTTGGAAAACCTGGCCTTCCAGGTCGGCGCGGTCATGAAGGCCAAAGGTTCGCAAACGGTTTTCATGAAGGCCGACGCCGCCGTGCCCTACGGCGACGTGGCCGCGGTCATGGCCAAACTGATGGAGGCCGGCATCGCCAGCATCGGGCTGGTCACCGAACCGGCCGAGGCCGGAAGGCCCGGGGCGGCTCAGGCCGCTTCAGGCCGCCGCTGAGCCGCCCCGGGCGGCGAAACCGGAAAAAGCTCTTATGTCAGCGACTATCAGCCCATATGACCGCCCCGGCGGTTTTCTGGAAGGCTCTCAGGGGGCGGCCCTGATTCTGTCCTGTGCGATTCACGCTGCGGCTTTCTGGATTCTTTTCGTCGTCCTGCCGGATATCATGCCGACAAAAACAAGGCCGCAGCCGGACGTCGTCACGGTTCAATTGCTGGGCAGCCTGGCCCCGGCCGCTCCCGCCGCGCCGCCGGCCCCGGTCAACCCTGATTTGAAGGGCCCCGACGTGGCGGAACTGCCGCCAACGCCGCCGGCCGCCCTTAATCCTCCCGTGGCCCCCGTCGCGCCGAAAACCATAACGGCCCCGACCGACGTCATTTCCCTGGGGCCCGTCGCGCCGGAAAAGCCGCCGGAAATAAAAAAAACCGAAACGCCGCCGCCCGAGGTCGCCCCGCCCCCCGTGACGCCGGTTACACCCGCGCCGTCCCAGAACAGGCCGAACCCGGACGCAGCCCTCAACAGGCGCCTAAGGGAGCTGGAGCGCAAAGTCGCCGCCGCTGAGCTGGACGCCGCCATCAACGCCCGCATAGGCAACATCGCCGCCAGCCGGGGCCTGGGCTCAGGCGAAGCCAGCGAAAGCGCCAGCTCTTCCAGAGGCCAGGAGCTTGACCCTGAAAAAGCGCGCTATTACAGGCATATACGTGATATTGTCGGAAGCAACTGGGTGGCCCCGCCGGAAGCGCTATCCCCGGACATCAGCGCCGACTACCAAGTCAGAATAGAACCTGACGGCCGCGTCTCCGCCTCTCGGCTGTTGCGCTCAAGCGGCAACCCCGAGTTTGACCTGTCCGTGGAGCGGGCCGTGGCCAAGTCATCGCCCTTCCCGCCCCTGCCGGAAGTCTTCGAGGGTCGGCCCGACGACCCGGCCCTGCGTTTCAACCTGCACGAACTGCTGCGTTAAAAACTGAATTTTCCCTTTCGCCCCGACCGTGACCGACTCCCATGAATCGGGGGCCGAGAAAGGCCCCGGCCTCTGTCCCGCCCCGAAACATCCCTTCGCCACAGCCGCTTAAACGTCTTTCATAAACTCGGCCACGGCCGCGATATCCGAGGTGCGCCGGTTTTGCGGCAGGGAGCGGAGAATTTTTTTGCCGTAGACTTTTTTGGAGAGACGCACGTCCAAAACGGCCAGAAGGCCCTGGTCACGGCTGGAACGCATCAGACGGCCCAACCCCTGCTTGAGGGTCAGGGACGCCTCAGGCAGGAAATATTCCATAAAGGCGTCGCGGCCATCATCATCTAGAAGCTGCGCGCGGGCTCTGACCAGCGGGCGGTCGGGCCGGGGAAAGGGCAGCTTTTCAATAATCACGGCCGACAGGCTTTCCCCCGGCACATCCACGCCCTGCCAAAAGCTATGGGTGGCCAGGAGCACGGAAGCGGTCTCGTCTTTAAACCTCTCCAAAGTGACCGCGCGCCCTGTTTCGCCCTGCACCAGGAGAGGCCACCGGGTGCGTCCGCGCAATCGGGCGGCCACGTGGTTCATATTTTTATAAGACGTAAAAAGAACCAGGGCCCGGCCGCGGCTGATGTTGACGAGCGCCTCCACCTCCGCGGCCAGCGCGTCGGGGAAAAGGGGGTCGTCGGGCGGGGGCAGGTGCGCGGGCAGATAGGTTAAAGTGCGGCCCTGATAATCGAAGGGCGACTCCAGGGCCAGCCCCTCCACTTCCGGCCATAAGCCGAGGCGCTCTTTAAAGTAGGAAAAGTCGCCGCCCGAACTCAGGGTGGCGGAGGTGAAAACGAGGCTACGCCCGGTTCTGATCAGGCCATCGGCCAACTGACGCGCCACAGAGATGGGGTAGGCGGCCAGAGTTAGCCGCCGCCCCTGCCTTTCAACCTGATAGACATAGTCGTGGGCGGCGCCGGACGCTCCGGCCTGGCCTTCCGCGATGAAAAGCAGGTTCGAGGCCGTCTCTGAAAGACGGGCCAGAAGCGGGCCGAAGACCTCGTCGTCCTGAGCCAGAGGCTTTATGTTTTCGGCCAGAGCCAGGGCGTCATGGTAAAAGTTCATCAGATAATCGCGCAACGGGCCGTCTTCGGGATGGTCGTCGCGCCAGAGCTCCCTTTCGCCGGGTTTCTGGTGAAAAGCCAGAGGCAGGGCTTCGGCCTGACGCCCGAAAAGAGCCGCCGACGGGCCTAGCCGGGCCTGTGCGCTGAAGCCGGCGGCGGCAATGGCCCGTTCCAGATCATGCTTTAAAGACAGGAGCGCGCCGGAATTGACGGAACGCCCGAAATAGCTGGTGGCCGCCTCTTCCAGCAAATGAGCTTCGTCAAAAACAGCCGCCTCCCATTCCGGCAGCACCTCGCCGAAGCCGCTCAGTCTCACCGCCAGATCGGCCATGAACAGGTGGTGATTCACCAGAACCAGGTCCGCCCCCGCCGCCGCTCGCCTGGCCTGCCACAGAAAACAGTCGCCCATTTCAGGACACCGCAGGCCCAGGCAACGCTCGGCCGGGGCCGATATCGCGGCCCACAGCACGGCGCCTTCCTCCAGAAAAGGGAATTCGGTTCTGTCGCCGTAAAGCGCCCGCGGGGCCAGACGACCGACCAGCTTCAAACGCTCTTCGTCTTCGCTTGCAAACAGGCCCGGCTGAGCCAGCGCCTGACGCAGATAATGGAGGCAGAGGTAATTTTCCCGCCCCTTCAGGCGGGCCGCCTTGAAGTTGTCGCCGAAAAATTTTCTGATGAAAGGAATATCCTTGTCGAAAATCTGATCCTGCAAATTCTTCAGGCCTGTGGAAACCACCGTCTTCTTGCCGCTCATCAGCGCGGGCAGGAGATAGGCCAGGGTCTTGCCTGTGCCCGTCCCGGCCTCGACCAGGCAGACGTCGTCCTCCAAAAAAGCGCGCGCCACCTCCAGCGCCATGGCCAATTGACCCCGGCGCGGCTCATAGCCATTCCAGCCGGCCGCCAGCGGCCCCTCCGGCCCTAAAAGTCGTTTCAACTCCGCCTTCATTCGCGCCTCTCGCGGTTGGAATATGATCGATTTTAACACAAGCGCAGCCAGGCTCGACAACAATTCTTGTTTTAGGTCAGTATTTTAAAAATAGCAGCTCGGCCCGCTAGCCCGGATATTTCACAAACGTTTAAAAAAAGTATCGACGGAGCCTTTAAAATCGTTTAAAATCAAGCTGATGCACATGAAACACTAGGAGGACTGAACGCAGCCGCTTAGAAAATCGCCGCTTTCTCAAGCCGGATAGCCAGTTCCGGACGGACTGCTGTACTCAAAGTCGGCTCAAATCTTTATCCCTTGCCCGCAATGATCCTTCTTCAATCCTGTTGATGCTCAGCGCCACACCTTTGCTCTTTAGGAATTGTGTAATAATAACTTGATCAAATAAGTGCGATATGATATATTGGTATCAGTGAAAAGAGGTGCGGCAAATGGAAAATCGCATAACATTAATGATGCCTGTATTAAACGAG
>JAISRV010000284.1 GCA_031273445.1 Candidatus Adiutrix sp.
GAGATTGATGTTGCCGTGGTTCGGGTAAGGGGTGCCGAACATGACGTCCTGGAGGTCGGTGGCGATCATGGCCCCGCCCCAGCCGTCGCCCATGGAGCAACGGGCGCCCTGCTTCAGAAGGTTGCGGTAATCCTGATCCACGCCCATATGGGTGCGGTGCATGACTTCCACGATTTCGCGATCTATGCCCCGGGGCTTGACGCCGTGCTTGGTCCAGCGGTCATAAGTGGCTTGGGGGGCGCGCTTCAGATAGGTCAGTTCGCCCTGTTGCTTGCCCCACTCGGCCATGGCCAGATCAGCCACTTCACGGGCAATTTCCCACTTGTCGCGAGGATATTCTTCGTCGCCTTCCTTGACGGTGGTGGCCACGCCGAAGTGGCCGGCCACTTCGCGCAGTTTGATTTCGTCTTTGATGGTATAGTCTTTGGCTTCGCCATAGGCCATGGCCCGAAAGGTTTCAGTGACGCCGCGGCCGTGGTCGGAATGGGAGGCGCTGCCGCCGGCCATCATGCGAATAAGGTTGCGGGCGACTATGGTTTCCGGCGTGGCGCCGCACAGGCCTTTGCGGGTATCCGGTTCGCTGCCGTCTTTAATGCCCTTGGTCAGCGGGAGACGGCAGGGGCCCTGGGAACATATTTTACAACAAATGCCTTCAGTGCCTATATTGCAGGGCTTCATTTTCACAGCCCGGTCGAAAATGGTCTCCTGCCCTCTCTCTTGGGCAATATGGAGCATTTTTATAGTCGCGCTGTCGCTGCTTACGGCCTCTGGGACCGCCTTCTTCTCTTCAGACATGGAAACTCCTTTCAACGAGTCACATTCCGCCTTTCATAGACGGAGGCTGCCTTTCATAGGCGTGGAGCCGGCGAAGCTGATCTTTACACGCGAAAAATACGGCTCGGCCGGCTGATCCGCCCGCCTCCAGGGGCGGACGGATCAGGCGCGTCAGAACTTGGGAATCCTCTGATGCACCCGGTCAAGATCCTGTAGTATTTTAACGGCCACAGCTTCGCCCGGTTTGGGGGCGTCAGCCGCTTTGGTCATCTTTTTTTCTTTCTCGCTCATCGTCATGACTCCTTTTGATTAATTCCGTCCGTCGTAAAAAGACTCTCGGCGGCCTGAACCGGAAAGCTTCAACATTAGTGGCGGAGCTTCAGCCGCGGAGGCCGGGGCTGAAGCGACTGGCCTACAACTGGGTTATCGGCACCTCAGGCACGTCGGCGTCTCGCGTCGCGCCTCCGTCATAGGCCAGATCGATGTATTGACGCACGATCTGGACTGAAGCGGGATGGCGCATGGAAAGGATGCTGACGCCGGCGCCCAGAACGGCCACCGCTTCGGTCACTTCCATCAGAACGCCCCGACAGGTCGCATTGCCCAGCGTGGGGTTGGCCTCGGTCGGGAGGTTGGCTTCCTTGGTCTTCCAGACGTCTTCGCCGAAAAAGCTGATCAGGGGCTGCTGAAGGTTGTCGTCCTGCTGCACCAGGGCGGCCATCTGAATACGCTCCATGACGGAATAGCCGTATTCCATGCCGTAGCCCAGGCCGCCGGTGGTGGGATCGACGATGATCTTATCCTGAGTGAGCCCCAGCCCGGCCAAAAGGATGTTGAGCTGCTTGGCCAAATTCACGTCGATGGGCGTGCGGGCGATTACGGTATGACCGTAAGCCAGAGCCTGGGCGCCGATCTGCTTGTAGTTCTTTTCGGTGACGGGGCCGAGGATCAGATTCCTATTGGCGAATTTTTCCGCCACGGCCGCAAGAGTTTCCACGTCTTTGTCCTTGTTGTCGACGCCGAATACAATAACGGGCACGTCAACGGCGTCCAGAACCTTCTGAACCGCGCTGACGGCTTCCGCGGGGCCGGTGTTCCTGTCGTTGGGGTCGGAACTCTTCAGGTGCAGCACGACAATGTCGGCGCCGTATTCCACAGCCTTTTTGGCCCAGGCGCCGACATCGTTCATCACCCCCTGGTAGGCTTCCGCCAGAGCCGAAGCCCATTCGGCGCTGGGGTCGTAATCCCAGACGTCCAGAGCGGTGACCGGCTTATTGGGGAATGTGCCTTCAAAAGTATGAAAGCTGTAGGCGGTCTGACCGCCCAGCATCCTCTTTTGGGCGCCGATGGGAACTTCGTTGATTTTGCCGCTATATTTAACGGTCGGAATTTGAAAGGCCAATGTTCTACCTCCTCGGGGCTGCGCCAGGCCGCTTCTGACGAAGCGCCTGAACTTCAATTAATTATTAGGCCGCTTCGAAGGCCGCGGTTCTGATCTTCACGGCTCTCCACATCATAAACTCCAAAATACATAAATACATATTATTGACCAGCCGGCTGAACACAATTCAATCTGCCTATAAAATCAATCTGCCTATAAAAATCCGTTTTGACGAAAAAACCTTACCACGCCGGTAGGCGGGATAAGGCCGATCCTGTAGTTAGGCAAGCGCTTCCATTTCCAGCCTCGACGCTTCATTTCAACAGCAGCCGGCATTCTTTACCGCCCAAACCTGAAAATTAAAGAACCGCACGGCAAGGAAAAAACCGCGCCCGCACAAGCTTTGCCGGCCTCCAGCCGCCGCGCCCGGCAAGAAAGCCATTGAATTGTATACCGATGAAGACCGCTCAATAAACGGACTGCTTCTCGTTTTGCCGCCGGAACCAACGATTAAAATTTATTTAGTTTTACCATAAATCCATTTTTTGTCAAGCTTTATTACAAAGACATACGTAAGACTTTATGCGGAAAAAAACTCTTCTCCGGCCCCAAATGAATTCAGTGAGGCTTAGCCAAAAGCCCTTTTCTATATAACAATATGCTTTTATTATATTTTTTATCATTAACTCCGGAAGCGGTCTTTTTCGATCATGGCGGTCAAAGCCCGCGGCCTGGCGAGAGAAAAATTTTCCTTGAAAACGGCGCCCGGCGCATTATAAGGTGTAGTACGCCGGCGCGGCGCCAGGGGCCGGCCTGGCTTTCCGTTTGATTAGTTCCTTTATTTTGGGCCTTACATGGCGCTAGCGTCCTGTGCAGTTAGTCCTTATAAGGAACAAACTGTTCTTTACTTCAAATTACGACGTCGCGTCGGGTAGGCCGCTTCTAACCACGAAAGGACGCCAGCCAGACGCGAGAGCGGCTGGCCGACAGTGAAACTGTCGAATTTTCTTGAAAATCACCTTTTCAAGAAAATTTCCGAAAGGTTAATTCCGGCCCTGCTTTGAGGGACGGAATTAACCGCATAGTCCAATAGAGCCGGCGGCCGGTCCGGGTCATTACGACGCGTCATATTTGCCTTCCTGTTCAAAGCGCCTCGGGGGCCCGCGCCGATGACGCTTTTTGAGGTTTTTATCCAATGACCAATCCAGCCCTCAAAACCATCATCGAAGGCCTCCTGTTCGTGGCCGATGGACCCATGCCCCTTGAACGTCTGGCTCAGGCCTTTGAGGAAGAAATTCCTCAAAGCCGCCTGGCCAGAATCGTGGATGAATTGATAAATGAATATGAAGAAATGAACCGCGCCTTCCTGCTGAAGCCGGTGGCCGGCGGCTTTCAATTCCGTACACGGCCGGAAGTGTCGTCCTATGCGCTCAGACTTAAAAAAAAATCTCCGGCCCGCCTCTCTCGCGCGGCCCTGGAAACCCTGGCCATCATCGCCTATCGCCAGCCGGTTTTGAGGGTGGAAGTGGAGCGCATACGCGGGGTCGACGCCGGCGGCATGATCAAGACCCTTCTGGAAAAAGAACTGGTGCGGGTGGTCGGGCGCAAAAATTTGCCGGGCCGTCCAATCGCCTACGGCACCACTAAAAAATTCCTGGAAACTTTCGATCTCCCGAGCCTGGAGGCTCTGCCTTCCATTGAAGAAATGGAGTCGCTGACCCAGGAGAATGAAAGCCGGCTATTTTAAAGCGGCGATATCTACTGACCCTGATGCCGACAAACTCGCTTGCCAAGCAAAAATAGCCTTTTTTGCTTGGCGAGGGTCAACTCCGACACGCCCTCAAGCCAAAATGAGAATTGCCCCGCCCCTGAACCCGCTCTCCGGCCTAAAACCGGACATTTTCATTTTGCCTTGACAGAAATCTGCCGAAATATTGCCGTCTGGGCATGAAAGTGTTATAGTGGATAAACGGCAAGGACAGGCGATAGGCGATGGCGGCTCGGGCGGGCGACCCGCAAGTCAAATACCAAGGAGACTTACATGGCCAAAAAAATTTTGGTTGTTGATGATGAAGCGCATATCAGGTTGCTTTATGCGGAGGAATTGACCGAGGAAGGCTATGAAGTCATTACCGCTGAAGGCGGAGACGGCCTTCTGGAGCGCATTGAGCAGGAAAAGCCGGGCCTGGTGGTGCTTGACATCAAAATGGTCGACTACAACGGGCTGGACCTTTTACAGGATATCCGGAACAAGTTCTATGATTTGCCGGTAATACTCTGCTCTGCCTACGACACCTTCAAAGACGACATGAAATCCATCGCCGCTGACCACTACGTCATAAAAAGTTTCGATCTGGCTGAGTTGAAGTCCAAAATAGCCGAGCTTCTCGCCGAAGCCTGAAGGCCCCAGGGGAAGCCCATAGGAGTGTGCGGTTAATTCCGTCGCGCAATTATGACCAGACCTGAAGCCATCTTGAGGAAAGCCGGGGAAAACGCGGCCTTGTCGGCCGCCGTCGTCCTCTCCAGCCGGGAGAAGGGGGAAGCGCGTGAAGCCTTTCTGGCCCCCTGGGCGGCCCGGGCCAACACGGCCGCGCGCCGCGCGGAGGAAATTCCCTGCCCCTTTCGCACCGCCTTTCAGCGCGACCGTGACCGCATCATTCACAGCAAAGCCTTTCGACGGCTGGCCCACAAGACCCAGGTATTCATAAACACCGCCGGCGACCACTACCGCACCCGCCTGACTCACACGCTGGAAGTCAGCCAGATAGCCAGGACCCTGGCTTCCGCCCTAGAACTCAATGAAGACCTGACTGAAGCCATTGCTCTGGGCCATGACCTCGGGCACACCCCCTTCGGCCACTCGGGAGAAAGAATGCTGAACCGCCTGAATCCAGGAGGTTTTACCCATCAGGCTCAAAGCTTGCGCATAGTGGATCAACTGGCCAAAGACGGCCTGGGGCTGAACCTGACCCTGGCGGTTCGCGACGGCATTCTTAAGCACTCCAAAGGGCGCGGCCCCATCTTCGCCGCCGGGGGCAAGGCGCCGGCCACCCTGGAAGGCCAGTTGGTGCGCGTATCTGACATCATCGCCTATCTGGCCCACGACCTTGACGACGCCGCCCGGGCCGGTCTGGTGAAGACCAATGACGTGCCTCCGGCAATGCGTCGAGTCTTCGGAGACCGCGGTTCCAGCCGCATCGGGGCCATGGTCGACGATCTGCTGACCCACAGCGCCCCGGGCGAGGGCGCTTTCAAGCTGGCTTTTTCGGCGGAAATGGAAGCGGCCATGAGCAGTCTGCGCGATTTTCTTTATGAGCGCGTCTATCAGCACCCGCGCCTGACCACCTCTCTGGACGAAGCCAATCACATAGTCGAAAAGCTGTATTTGAAGCTCTCCGCGGATCGCGACCTTCTTTTGCGCCTCTATCCGGCGGCCGGGGCGGCGGCGGAGACGGAAGGGATCGACCGCACCGTGACCGACCTTATCTCCGGCATGACCGATCGTTACCTGCTGAATCTCTATCAGGAGCTTTTCTGGCCGTGAGCGGCTCAGCCTCTCCCGCCGCCTTTATCCGCGGCGTCTTAAAAAAAGCCTCCCCACGTCCATTTGCCCGGCTTCAGGGCCCGGGCGGCTTGTTTTTGAAAATTATGGTCAGGGCGGCCAAGACGGCTTCCAGGATTTTGAGATGAACTATATTGAAAAAATCATGACTGCCGCCGGGGCTCTGGCTATAAGGCGGGTTCTGGCGGCCCAAAAGGCCCGTCTGGTCTTCACCAACGGCTGCTTCGACCTCCTTCACCCCGGACATTTGCGTTATCTGGCCGAAGCGCGGGCGCTCGGCGACTTTCTTATG
>JAISRV010000315.1 GCA_031273445.1 Candidatus Adiutrix sp.
CGGGTGCGTCTGCCCAACGAGCCGCTTATGTTCGTGGACCGGGTTCTTTCCATAGAAGGTCAGCCCCTGTCCATGACTTCCGGCCGCATCGTCACCGAACACGATATTCTGCCGGACGCCTGGTATCTTGACAACGGATACATGCCGGCGGGGCTGGCCATCGAGTCGGGGCAGGCCGACCTGATGCTTTCGGCCTGGCTGGGCGCCGATTTCTCCACGCGCGGGCTGGCCCTCTACCGGCTGCTGGACGCGGAAGTCTTCTTTCATCGCCCGTTTATGCCCAAAGCCGGCGAAACAGCCCGCTACGACATCCGCATCGTGCGCTTTTTCAAATATGGCCAGACCCATCTGTTCCGGTTTGAATTCCAGGGAACCATCGGCGGGCGGCCGCTTTTGACCATGAAGGGCGGCTGCGCCGGCTTCTTCACCCCGGCGGAACTGGCCGGGGGGCGGGGCCTGCCGGGAGGCGGGCTTCTGGATGAAGCCCAGCCCGCCCATGTCGACCCGCTTTTGGCCCGGGGCGACCGACCCATGCCCTCAAACCTGAGCCAGGCCGCCCTGGCGGCCCTGCGGGCCGGAGACCTGAACCGCGCTTTCGGCGGTTTTGTGGCCAGCGACCTGAAAAACCCCCTGACTATTCCCGGGGGCCGCCTGGCGCTCATCGACCGGGTCGTCAAAATGGAAAAAAACGGCGGCCGCTACGGCGCCGGCTTCATCCGGGCCGAAATGGACATCGACCCCGGGGCCTGGTTTCTGACCTCTCATTTCATAGGCGATGAAGTCATGCCCGGCACTCTGATGTTTGAAGGCAGCCTCCACACGCTGCGCACTTTTCTCCTGGCCCTGGGCTGGGTGGGCGAAAGCGGCGAGGTGAACTGGCAGCCCGTGCCGGGGCTGGCCGGCGGCCTGAAGTGCCGCGGACAGGTGACGGCCGCGACCAGGACGGCGGCTTATGAGGTTCATGTCAGAAGGCTGGAGTTCATAAGGCCTGAAGGCGGCGGGGAGCCGGAACCGGCGGCCGTGGCCGAGGCCGTCATGCTGGCCGACGACCGCCCCATCGTGGAAGTGCGCAACATGAGCCTGAGGCTGGCCGGCCTGACCAGGCGCGCCTTTTTGGAAAAAGAAAGCCCCTCGCGGACGGCGGGCCGGAAGGCTCCGGCGGCGGCGGAAGGGGCCGGGACGGAACTTGTTTTCGACAAGAAAAAGCTTCTGGCCCTGGCCATGGGCCGGCCTTCGGAAGCGCTGGGCCCCGCTTACGCCAGGTTCGACGCCGGCGATTTCGTAGCGCGCCTGCCTCGCCCGCCTTACGATTTTATTGATCAGGCCACGGTGACCCGGGGCCGGCCAAATGAAGTCAGGCCCGGCGCCGAGATTCTGGCCGTCTATACGCCTCCGGCCGGCAGCTGGGTGTTCACGGAGGCCGGAGGCGCGGCCGATAGCCTGCCTTACGCGGCTTTAAACGAAACGGCCCTCCAGCCCTGCGGCTTTTTGGCCGCCTTCATGGGCTCGGCCCTGCCTTTTGACGGCCCCATGCGCTTCCGCAACCTCGGCGGCCGGGCCACGGTTCTGGCCCCGGTCGGGCCGGGGGCCTCCATCAGAACCACCGCCCGCCTGACGCGGGCCAGCCGCATGGGCGAGATGGTCATCCAGCACTATGAATTCTCCTGCTCTTCAGGCGGCCGCCTCGTCTATGAAGGCCTCACCCATTTCGGTTTCTTCAGCCCCCAAGGCCTGGCCCAGCAAACCGGGCTGCGCGGGGAAAACCCGGCCGGAGGCCCGGCCGGCCTGACGCCCTATCCGCGCGGGGCGGCCTGGCCCAGCGGCCGCTGGCGAATGGTGGATATGGTCTCCGTCGATCCGACCGGCGGCGGCGCCGGGTTGGGCTCGGCCCTGGGCCTGACCGCCGTCGATCCAGGCGCCTGGTTCTTTGAAGCCCATTTTTTTCAGGACCCCGTCTGGCCCGGCTCGCTGGGGCTGGAGGCCTTTTTGCAAACGGCCAAAGTTCTGGCCTGGCGCCTCTTCGCGCCGGACAGTCCCGCGGACGCGATTAAATGGGCCGCGCCGGCCCCGGGCCGGACCCATGAATGGCTGTATCGCGGGCAGGTGACGCGCGACAAAAAAGAAATGGCCGTCTCGCTTCAGGCGACCAGTCTGGATATGGAGACCCGCACTCTAGTCGTGGACGGCCTTTTGTCGGTCGATGGCCTGCCTATTTATAAAATGACCGACTTCTCGGCGACTCTCGACACAGCCGCCGCGGCCCAGCCCAGAGCCGTCAGGGCGAAACCGGCCGCCTCCGGCGGCCCGGGGCCGGATCAGCCTCAGATCTCGCCGGACGACATTCTCTCCTGGCGCAGAAAACGCGACGT
Organism: Candidatus Adiutrix sp.; assembly: GCA_031273445.1. GTDB lineage: Bacteria > Desulfobacterota > Desulfarculia > Adiutricales > Adiutricaceae > Adiutrix. The sequence goes on from JAISRV010000315.1 coordinate 2,370, forward strand.
CAGCCAGGGCCAGCTGGCCAAACTTATGGGCGTGACGCCCATCTACATCAGTCTGATGGAGCGCGGCAAACGGAACATCAGCCCGCTTATGGCGGAAAAGCTGGCCTTCATCTTCGCCGGGGGGCTGTCCGCGGCGGAAGAAGCCGCCGATTCCGAGATACTGGCCAGGGGCACCCTGAAGAGCCGCCGCGAGGAAAAAGAGGCGGCGGCGAAGAT
>JAISRV010000327.1 GCA_031273445.1 Candidatus Adiutrix sp.
ATTTTTGCGGCGCGGTCGACGCCATAACCGACCGCCTCGACAGCCTGGGGGCCAAAGTGGTCGGCGGCAAACTGAAAATCAACGGCGACCCCGACGAGGCCGGCGAGGCCGTGTCCGCCTGGACCTCGGGCGTTTTGGCCGCCCTCTAAGATTGCAACCAGGCCCCGACCGGGGCCGATTCGTCGCAAGGAAGCGAGCCGTCTTTCGCTCGGCGCTCGCTTCCTTGAAAACGCGGCGCGGCAAGACCTCCTCCTTGCCGCGCTGTTTTTTTAATATAAGTGTTCGGCTGGGGCGTTGCCGGGTCGCAGCGGGGCAAAAAATGCGCTTTTTGCCCAGCCAGGGGCCTTTTACCCACCTCAACCAGCCGCTAGGAGGCGTTGGACATGGCGACCCGGACCAGCTCTATTAATTTGGGCAGATTGATCTTGCCCACCTGGGTCAGAGGTATTTCCGGCAGATAGACAAACTGGCGCGGATATGATATTTCCGGCATTCCGGCTTCTTTCAGGGCTTGCCACAAAAGCGGCAAATCAGGGGCCGGGTCTTCCGTCGCCAGAACCAGTTTCTCGCCCTTCTGTTCGTCGTCCATGGCCACCAGCGCTTGAGGCCGGCCCGGCCAGAGAGCGGCGGCGACTTCTTCAACCGCGACCAGGGAAACCATTTCGCCGGCCACCTTGGCAAAGCGCTTGAAACGGCCGCGAATCCAGACGAAACCCTCGGAGTCGATTTCCACGATGTCGCCGGTGTCATGCCAGCCGTCTTCCGGCGGCACGATCACGCCGGGCTGCTCCGGCCGCAGATAGCCCAGCATGACGTTGGGGCCTTTGACCTGGAGCCGCCCGCCGCCGCTCACGCCTTCAACCGGGGCCAGGCGGGCTTCAAGGCCGGGGAGAAGGCGCCCCACGCTGCCGGCCCTGAAATGCATAAAAGTGTTCACGGCCAGAACCGGGGCCGCCTCGGACACGCCGTAGCCTTCTAGGACGCGCAAGCCGAATTTTTCAAAATAGAGCCCTCTGGTGCGGGCTTTGAGTTTCTCCGCCCCTACGATCATGATGCGCATATGGACAAAATCGTAAGGGTGGGCGTTTTTGCCCCAGGCGTAGGCGAAGGTGTCGCTGGCGAGGGAAACAGTGGCCCTGGCGTCGTAGATGATTTCGGGAATGAGTTTGGTATGAAGAGGGCTGACGTAGCACAGCGAACGCATGCCCGACATAAGCGGCAAAAGGGAGCCCACGGTCAGCCCGAAAACGTGAAACAGCGGCAGCGCGTTAAAAAAGACGTCTTCTTCGCTGATGTCCAGCTGAGTTCTGAACTGGCGGATATTGGCCATCAGGTTGATGTGGCTCAAGACCACGCCTTTGGGTTTGCCTTCCGAGCCGGAGGTGAAGACCACAACGGCCGGGGCCTCCGCCGGCGAAGGCCGGCCCGTCCAGAAAAAGCCGCGCAGGCGATCCCAGAGAGAAAGGTTCAGGTCTTCCAGATAGACCAGCTTGACCGGCAGCCCTTCGGCGGTTTCTCTCAGCCCGGCCTCGTCCAGAAAACGGCGGGAAGTGACGACTACTTTGAGGCGGGCCGCCTTGACCGCCGTGGCCAAAGCCCCGGCCCCCTGAGTGAAGTTCATCATCACCGCGACCCGGCCGCCGGCCCACAGGCTGAACATGCCGACCAGGGCGGCGACGGAGTTCGGCAGCATCAGGCCGACATTTTCGCCCGGGTCGGTGAAATCGCAGAGACGCCGCCCCAGCGCCCTGGCCCGCCGCAACAAGTCGCGATAACTCGCCGGACGCCGGGCCGCGTCTTCCAGAATCGGCCGGGCCGGGCCATAGCGCCGGGCCGCTTCCCGCAGGGCGCTCCACATGTTTTGGCGATAGTCCGTCGCCTTGAAAAGGCTCTGTTTCATCAGGTCATGAAGGGCTTCTCCGGCCAGATGGCGCTGTCTTTTCTGCTTTTCGCCGGGTTCGCCGTAAGTCCGCGGCTTTTCCGGCGGCAGAAAGGTCAGTTTGAGGCCGGCTTTCGGCCGGTAAGGCAGGCGCTTCCCGAAACGGCCGAAGCGGCCGTATTGAGGCCCGTCGATTATCGCCGGGACCACCGGGGCCCGCCCGCGCATGGCCACTAGAGCCGGGCCGTCATAGATTTTCATCAGGCCGCCGGTGGAGCTGATGCGCCCTTCCGGAAAAATGACCACCATCTCGCCGTTGTTCAGGGCCTCAATAAGCCCGCGCGTGGCTAAAGGCTCTTTGGGGTTTATCGGCAGGGCCTTGAAGGCGTGCAGAAACGGCCGCAGCCACCAGCGCCTGGCCCAGTAGCTGTCGATGGCGAAGGTCAGGCGGCGGGGAATATAGGCGATCAGAAGCAGCGCATCCAGAAAAGAGGTATGATTGGCCGCCACCAGGGCCGGGCCGACGGCCGCCGCCTGGAGGTTTTCCAGACCCTTGACCCGGGGCCGAAAAAAGACGCGCACGATGACGGCCGCCGCCTGGCGCAGGCTTTCTCCAGGCAGGAAATACATGGTCAAAAGAGTGACCGCGGCCCCGGTGGCGGCGATGAAAATGAAGATATGCGCCAGGCCCAGGCCCAGCCGGGTCATCATTATGACGATGAGGCTGGCGAGACAGATGAACAGGGCATTGATGATATTATTGGCGGCGATGACCCGCGAGCGCTCCGTCACGTCGGCCTGGCGCTGGATGAAAGCGTTGAGGGGCACGACGAAGACGCCGCCGGCCACGCTGACCAGAAAACAGCCCAGCCCCACCCGCAGATAAGCCCAGCGCCCCAGAAATTCCGCCAGAGGCACGGGCGACGAGGAGCCGCCCAGGGCCAGACGGTCGGGCAGCAGCCAGACGCTCGCCGCCAGGGCGGTCATGAAAAGGCACATCAGGGCCGCGGTCGGCGGGACCAGACGCAGGCTGACCGCGCCGCGGAGCAGCCGCTGGACGCCTAAAGAGCCCAACCCCACCCCCAGGGCGAAGATGGTCGTCAGAAAAACGGCGACCTCGGGGGCGGCGTCGACGACTTCCCGGCACAGCGCCGGAATCTGAGTCAACAGAACGGCCCCCACTCCCCAGAACCAGGAGACGGCCAGAATGGCCAGCCACAGGGGTTGGCGCGACCGCGCCGAGCGGATGATCGCGTAGGTCGAAGCCCAGACGGCCGGATTGACCTTAAGGTCTGAAAGACCCGCGGCCGATTCCGGCTGCCGCAGGGCGAAAAAAAAGCCCAGGGCCGCCACGGCGATCAGAACCATCGGCAGATACAGCGTGGGGCCGTTCGGCAGCGTGCCCAGCCAGGAGCCGGCCAGGGCCCCCAGGACGATGGCCAGAAAAGTGGCCGCCTCGACCAGGCCGTTGCCGGCCACCAGATCGCTTTCGCCCAGCACCTCCGGCAACAGGCCGTATTTCAGCGGGCCGAAAAAAGTCGATTGCAGGCCCATCAAAAACAGGGCGGCCAGAAGCGAATTCCAGTCGCCGACGTAAAACAGCCCGGCCGCGACGACCATCAGGCCCAGTTCGGCGCCTTTGGCCAGCTTCAACAGCCGCGATTTGCGCATTTTGTCGGCCAGTTCCCCGGCCAGAGAAGAAAACAGGAAAAAAGGCAGCATCATCAGCCCGG
>JAISRV010000351.1 GCA_031273445.1 Candidatus Adiutrix sp.
CTGCGGCAGGCCCAGCTGATCCACCTTTTCCGGGGTCAGGGCCAGGCAGATAAGCCCGCGGGCGTGGGTGGCCATGAAGTTGATGGCCTCAGGGGTCGCCTTTTCGGCGGCCAGCATCAGGTCGCCCTCGTTTTCGCGATTTTCGTCATCCACCAGGATGACCATGCGTCCGGCCTTGATGTCCTCAAGGGCGGCGTCAATAGAGGCGACAGGCATAACAAATCTACCTTTCATGTAAAATCGGCGGCCCGCGGCGTAAAGAAGACGCCGTGAGGCTGAATTTCAATTCAAATTTTGTCCCGACGTCCCTCTAGGTTTATGAATTCATTTTACAAGGCTTGAAGGACGCTGAACATCTTAACACGAATGAGCCGAACAATAAAGAGCGAAGCGACGATTCTCATTTTGGCCTGGCGCCTTATCGGGGCTGACTCTAGTGGAGTGTGGGTTGATTCCGTCCCTCAAAGCAGGGCCGGGATTAACCTCCGGCCCAAAATAAGAACCACTTGGAACGAGCGAAAGAAAGGGCCAGCGTAACCGGCCCTTGGGGGTAAGCTTGGGGGTAAGACTGAAAAGAATACTAACGAAGAATAATCTGAAAAATGAGCCTTTCACCGGGATGAGCGGCCGGGGGAGGTAGGACCCGGCCGCGCTCCCGATGAAAGACATGACGCCCGCACAGCCTGAAAGGGCGGGGCGAGCGGGATTCCGGCCGTATCCCAGCCGGAGGAAGAAAACCCAGGACGCCCTTGATCCATGAGTCGCTTGTTGCGCCGGGCTTGATCCACGAGCCCTTTATCCGACAGCGCTGACTCCCGTCGACGCGCGACGGGGCGTGAGCCGTCTTCGGCGATCAAAGAATAGTTCAGGAAGGTCTTCTGACTTCCGGATCATCCTACTTGCGGCGCCTTCCCGGCGAAAATCGCCAGTGGCTTTCGCCCATGAAGGGCGCATATTCCGCCAGACGCGTCCGGTATTACACGCCTGTATGCGCCTTGTCGCGCCTATTCGGCGCCTCCGGGCTGCCGTTTTCGTTCCCGGCTACAGCGGCGGGCCCGTCCCCGATTCCCGCGGGGTTCCCTACCCTGAACCGCACAACGTTCAATGGCTTTAAGGTCGCTCACCTCCATTATGAAATGAATTCTTCAAGCGGCGAAGAGGCGGCCTCGTCGCCATGCCGCGTCCGCGAGGGCTCTTGGGGCCCGCGGCCCGCGCCGTCTAAAAAGCGGGCGCCGGGTTTTCGCCAACCATCAGGAGGCTTGGCAGCCGGTCGACAAAAAAAACCCGAATCAACATTATGTTGACCCGGGATGCCCGTTTATCTCAGAGTCGCTCGCTTCCCGATTCCGCGGGGAAGTTTTTTGTATGTCGCCAGGCAGGTCTTCTGACTTCCGGTTTTACCCTACGGCAACGCCTTCCCGGCTTTTTCAGCCAGTGGCCTCGGCGCCGAAAAATCAATGGCGCCTTTGGAATTGCTTTCGTTTCCGGTTACAGCGGCGGGCCCGTTCCCGATTTTCACGGGATTCCCTTTTCAGCTCGCTTCATAGCGAACACCTGACGATTTGAACTATAGCAAAAACGACCCGGCTTGGCAAGATAAAAAAATCAGCAGACGCGCCCGCGCCGTTTTCAAGGCGATACGGTCATAGAGGGACATGAGAGCCGCAAAAACCGGCCCCCGGCCTCGGCCCCCCGGACCCCGCCGGTCAGAACTGGTTTTCGCCTTCGTAATTCTCTTGAATAAACGGGGAATCGAAGGCGGAACCTCGAATATTGCCGGTTTCCTCAATTTCTCCCGCGGCCGCCCGGCTTTTGTATTCGGCGATGTAGTTCAAAGCCCGCTGGTGATAGCCGGAGTCCGGATAATACTGCAAAAGGCCCATGAAGCGGTTGAGGGCCGCCGCGTAATCTTTGCGCCGGTAATAGAATTCGCCCACATAAAATTCATGGCCGGCCAGATTGTTCTGGGCTTCGGCGATGCGGGCCCTGGCCATGGCCGCGTATTGGCTGTCGGGATAAGTCTCGACCAGGCGGGCCAGGGTTTGAATGGTCTGGATGGTGGGGGTCTGGTCGCGGTCTATGCCGTGCATGCGCATATACTGGGACATCCCCTGCTGATAAACGGCATAGGGCACAGCGTCATTTTCGGGATGAAGGCGCTCAAAGTCTTCGTAGGCGCCCTGGGCCTCCACGTAATTGCCCTGCAGATAGAGGGCGTCGCCCAGTTTCAATTCGCCCAGGGCGGCGTATTTGCTGTAGGGGTATTGATCTTTCAGGCGGCGCCACAGTTCGGCCGCGTCTTTGTAGTCGTCGGCGTCCATGCGCTCCTGCGCGTCCTGGGCCAGAAGCTGCGGCTCTTCCGCCCCTAAGTCGCGATCCGTGCCCGACTGAAATCCGAAAAGCCTGTTGAACGTGTCGCCCGCCGAAAAACCGCCGCAGCCGGCCAAAGGGAACAGCAACAGAGACAGCGCCAGAAACGTGACCGTGATTTTACCTGATTTAAGCATTGTGTCGAATTCCCCGCGTTATTATCATTAAAAAAATATATGCCCGCAAACGCCGACGCTTGTGAACGCGTCAGAGCCAGACGTCGGTCAGGGCCCCTGACTCGCCTTAATTCTCCCCCAAAACGGGAAAGGCGCGGCCCTCCGGCCGCTTTTACAACAGCGGGTCAATGGCGGCCTTGAGGTCGCTTTTGGGGCGGGAGCCGACCAGCCGGCCGACCTCTTCGCCGCCTTTTAAAATAATCATATTCGGGATGGAGCGCACGCCGAAACGAGCCGGGGTAGCCTGATTTTCTTCCACATTCATTTTGGCCACCATCAGCCGCCCCTGATATTCGGCGGCCAGTTCCTCCAAAATCGGAGCCACTGCCTTACAGGGGCCGCACCAGGGCGCCCAGAAGTCCACCAACACGGGGACGGCGGCATTTTTTATTTCGCTGTCAAAATCGGCGTCGGTCAGGTTAAGAATGGACGACATATTGCTTCTCCTTATTGCCATATGAGCGGCGTTGTGCTAATGGTATCTGATGATCCCGGTTCGCCGCTAAGCCGGCCTTATCGGAATAGATTAACCAGCTTGCGGTCTATCGTCAAGAGATCTTTTCGCCCAGTCCCCGCGGCCCGTTAAGGCGGCAGGGCTTACAGATAAATTTTGGCGACGCAAACAATATATTGCAAAAAATAAAACCGGGCGCGGCCGCCGTATGGCCGACAGCCTAAGCCTCCAATAGTCACGACCTCGGCGCCTGCGCGTCGCCTGGAGCATAAGTAAAATATGGGCATTGTCGATGTTTTGGTTCTTATTCTGGCCTTCATTGTCATGCTGGTCGGTCTGGCCGGGGCCATCCTGCCGGTCTTGCCGGGTCTGCCCATCATCTGGGCGGCCATGCTGGGTTACGGCTTTTACAGCGGCTGGGCTCACTATGGCCTGCCGGCCATGGTCATAACCGGGCTGTTGGTGGCCGTCAGCGTGGCCGTGGATCAACTGGCCTCGGTCATCGGCGCCAAAAAATTCGGGGCCAGCCGGCCCGGGATGATCGGCTCCTTCGCCGGGGCTATTGTCGGCGTCATGTTTTTCAATATCATCGGCCTCATTGCCGGCACCTTTCTGGGCGCCATGGTCTGCGAAATCATTTTTGAAAAACGCGACCTCAAAGCCGCCGTCAATTCCGGCGCCGGCGCCCTGGCGGGTTTTATGGCCGGCGGCTTTTTCAAATTCACGATGGGCGTCGTTCTGATCGGCTACTTCATATACGCCCTCATTTTCGTTTCTTATTAGATTTCGATAAGGGGAATGACGCCCATGTCCTATATCGGAAACGATCCCGGCCGCCTGCCGTCCGTCTGGGCCG
>JAISRV010000054.1 GCA_031273445.1 Candidatus Adiutrix sp.
CCCCGGCCGCCTGAATCCGGCCCAAAGCGGCCCTGAGCCGGCCGGCGACCCTGTCGCCCGGCCCGCGCTTCTAACCGCCTGTCCGCCGGAGACGGGGCTGAACCTGTTTCTGCCCGGAGGCGCGCCCATTATTTTGGGACCGGGACTGGTCCTGGCCCAGATCGAGTCGACCACGTCCCGGCTCCGGCCGTTCGACGAGGCCGAGGCCCGAGCGGCTGAAGACGGCGAAGCGCCGCGCTGGCTGACCCCAAAACCCCTGGGGCCAGGCCGGGAAGAGATCTTTCGCTCCGAAAATCTGACCGTCACGCGCATCGTCGCCTCAAGCCTGGCGACGATGGTTTCCCCGGACGCGACCACCTTTTTGTGGCCGCTGTCCGGGCAAGGCCGCATAAGGTCCCAAGGGCCCGCGCCGACTACCCGCCTGAGGCCGGGCCGGGCGGTGATGCTGCCCGCGCGGCTCGGCCGCTACGCCGTGGAAAGCGCCGGCGCCGTGGAATACCTTTTAATAGAAGCCGTCTGAAAGGGGCGGCCGAAAGGCTAAGTCGAACAAAATCGCCGCCGCGACACGGCGAACGGAGCGAATATGTCTGATGTTCTGCGCAATAAAACCATAGGGCAGACGCTGGAGGACAACGCCGCCGCCTGGCCTGACCAGGAGGCCCTTGTTTATCCCGCCTCGGGCCGGCGTTGCACCTGGGCCGAACTGAACGCCGAGGTCGACGCCCTGGCCAAGGGGCTGATGGCCCTGGGGGTAAAAAGAGACGAAAAAGTGGCCATCTGGGCCACCAACGTGCCCCAATGGCTGACGATGATGTACGCCACGGCCAAGATCGGCGCGATTTTAGTCACCGTCAATACCCACTATCGCAAGGCTGAAATCAGCTACCTGCTCAAACAATCGGAAACGCGATACCTGGCTTTGATGGAAGGCTTCCGGGGCTGCAGCTACGTGGAAACCATGTACGAAATCATCCCGGAACTGAAAGCCGGGGCCCCGGGCGAATTACGTTCGGCCGAACTGCCCTGCCTGAAAAAACTCATTTTTCTGGGCGAAGGCCAACGGGACGGCTTTTGCACCTACCAGGACCTCCTGGCCCTGGCCGACCAAACCCCCGAAGCCGATTTCGTCCGCCTGAAAAATTCGCTCCACTGCGACGACGTCGTCAACATGCAGTATACCAGCGGCACCACCGGCTTTCCCAAAGGCGTGATGCTGACCCACCAGAACATCGTCACCAACGGCTACTGGATCGGCCGCCGCCAGAACCTCACCAACCGGGACCGCATCTGCATGCCCGTGCCGCTCTTCCACTGTTTCGGCTGCGTTTTGGCGGCCATGGCCGCCCTGAATCACGGGGCCGCCATGGTCGTCTTGGACGTCTACAGCCCCTACGATATTCTGGTGAATGTGGAAAGGGAAAAATGCACGGCCATCTACGGCGTCCCGACCATGTTCATAAGCCTGTTGGAGCAGAAAAGCTTCGACCGCTTCGATCTGACGAGCCTGCGCACCGGCATCATGGCCGGCTCGCCCTGCCCCGTCAAAACCATGATCGAAGTCATCGAGCGCATGCACGCGCGCGAAATAACCATCTGTTACGGCCTGACGGAGACCAGCCCGGTGCTGACGCAGACCTCCAGCGACGACAGCCTCCAAAAGCGCACTGAAACCACCGGCCGCCCCCTGCCGGGCGTGGAAGTGAAAGTGGTCGACCCGGAGACCGGCGCGGACCTGCCCCAGGGCGCCGTCGGCGAAGTGACGGCGCGCGGCTACGTGGTGATGAAAGGCTATTACAACATGCCGGAAGCCACCGCGGAAATCATCGACGGCGACGGCTGGCTGCACACCGGCGATCTGGGCCGCTTCGACCAAGACGGCTGCCTGGTCATCACCGGGCGCTGGAAAGACATGATCATCAGGGCCGGGGAAAACATTTACCCGCAGGAGGTCGAGGAATACCTGCGCCACATGCCCGACGTGACCGACGTCCAGGTCGTGGCCGTGCCCTCGAAGCTGCACGGCGAAGAGCTGGGGGCCTTCATCATCGCCCGTGAAGGCGCGCCCGAAATAAGCGTCAAAGAGGTCAAGGCCTATTTGCGCCCGCTCATCTCCGGCTACAAGATTCCCCGCTACGTCAAGGTTCTGCCGCAATTCCCCCTGACGGCCAGCGGTAAGGTTCAGAAATTCAAGCTGCGCGATCTCGCCGCCGAACTGTGGTCCTAACGGCGAGCATAACAAATCGCGCGTCGGAGAGGTCTGATTTGCGCTTTGACGCCGTCAACCATTTTCATCAGCCGGCGGCCGGCTACCGTTTTTCGACTGATTCCATTTTGCTGGCCGAATTCGCCGACCTGAAAAAAGCCAGGCGCGTGGCCGACCTGGGGGCCGGCTGCGGCGTGGTCGGGCTGTGCGCCCTGGAAAAAGACGCGGGGCGGGCCGTCGAGCATCTTTTTTTCGTGGAGCGGGAAGAGTCGTTTTTCCCGGCCCTTCCGCTGAACGTCGCTTTATACCAGCCCCGCGCCAGGGCCGCGCTGGCCGTCATCCGTGCCGACTGGCGGCGGATCAAGCCGGAAGACTGCGACGGGGCCTTTGATTACATCCTGGTCAATCCGCCCTACTTCCCGCAAAAATCCGGCCGCCCTTGCCGCAGCGCCGCCCGGGAGGCGGCCCGCCGCGAGGCGCCCGGCGGCCTGGCCCAGCTGTGCCAGGCCCTGGCCCGCCTGCTGAAGCCCGCGGGCCGCGCCGCCGCGGTCTTCCCGGCGGCCAGGCGGGCGGATCTGGAGCGCGAACTGGCGGCCGTCGACATCACGCCGGCCCGCGCGCGGCTGATTCCGCCCGAGGCGGAAAGCCGGCCGCGCCTGATGCTGCTGGAAGGCGTTATTTGAATATTGCGTGTCCCGGGGCTTTTTTGCAAAATACGGCAAGTTGCCGTATAATAACAGTGGAGGTGCGTTATGACGTCACAACCCAACACTGCCAGGCTGGAGGCGCGTATCAGCCGCGATCTGCATCAGACGCTTAAGCGAGCGGCTGAACTTCAAGGGCGCACAATGACCGATTTTGTGGTGGCGGCCGTTCAAGAGGCGGCCCATCGCGCTATTGAAGATGCCGGCATAATCAGGCTCTCTTTGGCCGACCAGCAAAGCCTGGCCGATGCGCTCATTTCGCCGCCCAAGCCCAACCCGGCTATGAAGCGGGCCTTTACCCGGCGGAATGAATTGTTGCGCGTCAAATGAAGTTGTCGCCTTTCCGCATAAGCCCGCTTGACTCGTCGCGCAACCGGAGCCGCTTTGACAGCGGTTCCGAAGCTTTGGACAAATATTTACGGGAACAGGTTTCCCGGGATATTCGTCGGCGCGTCTCCACCTGCTTTGTGGCCTTAACGGATGAACAGCGTATAGCCGGGTATTACACCCTGGCTTCGGCCGGCATCCCATTGATCGACCTGCCGCCCAACATCGTCAAGAAACTGCCCAGATACCCGTCCGTGCCGGCGGTTCGGCTGGGCCGCCTGGCGGTTGATCAAGCCTTCAAAGGCCTGGGCCTGGGCTCGGCCTTGCTGGCCGATGCCATTCACCGATCCATTACAGCCGAGATAGCCTCTTACGCTATTGTTGTGGACGCCAAAGATGCGACCGCCGCATCTTTTTATGCCCATCACGGTTTTATTGCTTTTCCTGATAATCCGAGGTCGCTTTTTCTGCCTCTGTCCAGTTTCAATAAATTAATATTATAGCCGATCTGCTGTTTTTTAACCGTCGGCCCCGGCCGACCAGCGCCCGCCCGCCGACCACGCGACTGCGGATCAGGATGCGGAGCATCCGCGGGTCCAGGGCTTCGCCCCGGCTTGACTTATGCCCGGGACTGCTCTATTCTGGCATAAAAGAATAAACCGGCGCGTCGGGCGACCGTCGCCTTACTAATA
>JAISRV010000406.1 GCA_031273445.1 Candidatus Adiutrix sp.
CCGGGGCGTGATATTTTGTTCATCGCCCGTCAAGGGGCCGGCGAGCTGACGCCGCGGGAACTGTCTGACGATCTGGCCGCGATCGGCCGCAGGTTGAGCGCCCGGCCCCGGGGTCGGGCGGCGCCGCCCGGCCCCGGGGCCGGCGTTGAAGCTGAGCCGGGGCCTCGGCTTGAACCGCCGGACCATCAGGGCGCGCGCGCGGCCTTTTTTCCCGGGCGCGCCGTCAAGGCGGCCCGCCTGGTTTTCGAGCGGCTGGAGCGGCTCCCGGCGAGCCTGGCTCTTGGGGCCATTGTTGTTTATCAGCGTTGCCTTTCACCGTTTCTGCCGCCGGCCTGCCGCTTTTCGCCCACCTGCTCGGTCTACGCGGCCGAGGTCATCAAAGCGCATGGTTTCCGGCGGGGCTCTTTTCTGGCCGTGCGGCGTCTTCTGAAGTGTCACCCTTTTCATCCCGGCGGCTATGATCCGGCGCCGCCGGTTTCAGGCGGGCCGCCGGCGCCCCGCCGACGGAAGCGCCTGTCGTGAAACGCCGCGGCATCGTCTTAAATCTTTAGGAGCTTTTGATGGATAACCGTTTCTTTTGGGTCATGACCATTATGCTGCTGATCCTGATGGGCTGGTCATATTTTTTTCAACCCCGCCAGGAGGCCTCCAAGGCGCCGGCCGCAGCCGCCGCCCCGGCGGCCGCTACGGCGACGACGGCCCTTGCCGCGGGCGGCGAGGAAGCCGTCGTGCCCACCAGAGACGATATAACCGTCGCCACCCCTCTGTATGTCGCCGTATTTTCCGAGCGCGGCGGCCGCCTTAAGAGCTTTAAGCTCACAGGCTACAATAAGCGCAAACTCGACCCCGGGCTTGACGACGAATTGATGGACCTCATCACCGTGCCGCAGCGCGACGACTGGCCCATGCGGCTTTCGTTCGCCGCCGACGGCGCCCCGAAGCTGGAAAACGCCCCTTTCATCGCCGACAGCCAGTCCCTGACCCTGGCCCCCGGCGAAACCGGCCGGTTGAACCTGACCTATGTTTCGCCGGACGGCCTTAAGGTTCGCCGGGTCCTGACTTTTTCCGCCGACACTTTTCTGACGACCCAGAAGGTGATCCTGGAAAACCACGGCGAACGCGTTTATCAGGGCGTTTTGACCATGCGTCTCAATTCCGCGCCTTTTGCCGCCAAAGCCGGCCGCTACGACGAAGCGGCCGCCTACGTCGACAATAAACTGCTCGTCGAGTCGCCCCAGGACGCTCCCAAAGCCGTGGCCGGCTTCAAACCAGGCGCCCGGGTGGACTGGATCGGTTATATGGACCAGTATTTTCTGACCGCCCTGGTGATGCCCGACCGGTCGGAAAATCCAGAGGCGGCGACCCCTGCCCTGGCCGCTTTCCTCCAGGATCACGGCGGCGTGGCGGTGGGCGCTTCCAGAGCCCTGAACCTCCCCCCCGGCACCATGTCGACTATCGATTTCGATTATTATTACGGCCCCAAAAACAGCCATGACCTGGCCCGGGCCGGGCATAATCTGGCCAAAAGCATCGATTTGGGCTGGTTTTCATTTCTGGCCGCCCCCCTGGCCGCTCTTTTAAGGTGGATATATTCCTATTGCGGCAATTACGGCCTGGCCATCATCATCGTCACTTTTCTCATAAAAATGGCGCTGTGGCCCCTGGTGATCAAAAGCTACCGCTCCATGAAGGAGATGCAAACCCTCCAGCCTAAGGTGGCCAAGATCAGAGAGCGTTACGGCGACGACAAAGAGGCCATGAACCGGGAAATCATGCAGCTCTATCGCACCTTCAAGATCAACCCCTTGGGCGGATGTCTGCCGATGCTTTTGCAGATACCCTTTTTCATAGCCTTTTATCGCGTGCTCGATTCCCTTCTGGAACTGCGCGGCGCGCCTTTTATTTTTTGGATCAAAGATCTGGCCGCGCCGGACCGCCTGTTTTCCTTCAACTTCGCCATTCCTTTTTTTGAGCCCCCCACCGGCATACCGGTTCTGACGCTTCTGATGGGGGCCAGCATGGTTCTACAGCAGAAAATGACGCCCAACACCATGGGCGACCCCATGCAGGCCAAAATCATGATGATGATGCCCGTCATGTTCACCGTCATTCTGATCAATATGCCGGCCGGACTAGTGCTTTACTGGCTGGTCAACAACATTCTTTCCATCGCCCAGCAACGCATTTCGAACCGGGCGCCGAAAGCGGCGGCCCGATGAAAAAGCCGGGCCGCGTGAAAAGGCGCGGGCGTTCAGCTTAGGTCGGCGGTTAAAAACGCGGGTCGACCAGACCCGACAAGAGCCGTCAGGCTAAAATGAGAAGCGCCCGGTTTGAAGCGAGCGGCCGAGAGCATTATGAACAGGCAAGTGGAATTTAAAGGCAAAGATATTGAAGAAGCCATCGGCAACGCGGCCAGGAGCCTGGGGCTGCCGCCGGAACGCGTCAGGTTCACCGTCATCGCCATCGGCAGCCGCGGGTTTTTTGGGCTGGGTCGCCGTTGCGCCCGCATCGGCGTAGATCCGGCCGAACATCGGGTGGATCCGGTCGAGCCTCAGGCGGATGAGGTCGCGGCCGCCGCTCCCGCGCCGCGGGACGCGTCGGTCGGCCCGAAGAAAAAGCGGGCTGAAGCCGGGCTCCGGCCCGCCGCCCCGGAGGCGCCGAATATCGGCCGGCGGCCCGCGGAATCGCCCCGGGGCGGCCGCGCCCCAAAGGCCGTTTCCAAAGCCGCCCCGGCCGCCGCCGGAGCCCCCGCCAAAGCTGAAGGCCGGGCCTTGGACTGGTCCCACGTGCCGCCGCCCCTGACCAGGCCGGGGCCGGGCGAGTCCTGGTCGGAAGGCGGCCCGGACGAAGTTGCGGAACTGGCTCGCGTCGAGCTGGAAAAAATCATCGGGCTGATGGGCTTCAAGGCGGAGATCAGGGCCGGACGTATAGGCGGCCGCGTTGTTTTATCCATGGAAACTGAAGACAGCGCCCTTATCATCGGCCGCCGGGGCCTGACTTTGGAAGCCCTTTCGCTGCTGGTCGAACAGATCGTGGGGCGACGCGCGGCCGCCGGGCCCGCAACGCGGGTGGTGGTGGATGCGGCCGACTACCGGGCGCGCCGTCAGGAGGCTTTTATGGCGGCCCTGGCCAGCCTGGCCGAAGAAGCGCGCCGAACCGAAAAACGGCAGTTCATGCCCGGTTTGAGCCCGGAGGAGCGCCGTCTGGCGCATCTGGCCCTGCGGCCGTTTCAAGACCTCCGCGTCAAAAGCGGCGGCGCGGCGCGCGGCCTGACCATCGCGCCCCGCCGTTCGCGCCGTGAAAAGGGCGGGGCCTGAGGGCCTTCAGCCGCTTGCCGGCCGTCAAAATAATTCCTGTCATATTCAGAGGTTAGGCCAGATGAACGTCCATTTTGAAAAAATCGCCGGCGAATTGAACATCGGCCTTCGGCAGGTGGAGGCCTGCGCGGCGCTCCTGGGCGAGGAAGCCACAGTGCCCTTCATCGCCCGTTATCGCAAGGAGGCCACCGGCAGCCTCGACGAGGTGGCCGTGGCCGCCGTGCGCGACCGTCTGGCCGCCCTGGCCGAACTCGACGCCCGGCGGGCGGCTATTTTGAAATCGCTCGGCGAGCGGGAACTTCTGACTGATGAATTAGGGGCTAAAATCGCGGCCGCCGAAACCATGACCGCGTTGGAAGACGTCTACCTGCCTTACCGGCCCAAGCGCAGAACCAGGGCCATCATCGCGCGTGAACGCGGCCTGGAGCCTCTGGCCCTGGCGCTGTGGGAACAGAATGTCCGGGATGCGCCGGAAGCGCTGGCCGAGGCCTACGTGAATCCGGAAAAAGAAGTGCCGGGCCCGGCTGAAGCTCTGGCCGGCGCACGGGATATTTTAGCGGAAATGACCAGCGAGGCGGCGGAAGCCCGCGAGAAACTGCGGGCTCTCTTCCTGGATGAAGGGCGGATTCAAAGCCGCGTGATCTCCGGCCGGGAAGAGGCGGGGGCCAAGTTCCGCGACTACTTCGAGTGGGACGAGCCTATAAAAAGCGTGCCTTC
>JAISRV010000415.1 GCA_031273445.1 Candidatus Adiutrix sp.
TCCGTCCTGGAGACGCCCTCCGCCACCACGAACTCTTCGTCCAGCGCCATACCCATCATCATCAGCATGCCGCCCTCCACCTGCCGGCGGGCCGCCTCGGGGTTGATGATGACGCCCGCGTCAAGCGCCTCGATCATTTTCAGCACCCTCGCCCTGCCGGTCTCGGGGTCCGCCTTGACGGCGACGGCCAAGGTGACGTAGCTATTGGCGTTATGGATGATATAGTCCTTTTTCGGCACGGCTCCGGCGCTGTTGCAGTCCTCACGCGGCCAGCGGGTCTGGGGAAGCTTGCTGTAGTGGTGCGCCGTCAGGAACACCCCTTTGGACTTGGCCAAGGCGGCCGCCTCGGGCAGCGTATAGAGCTTTTCGCCATGGCGGTAGACGACGCCGCCTTTGAATTCCAGTTCTTCCATCGGACAGACAAGGTACTGCGCGATAAAATCGAGGATGGCCGCCGTCATCTTTTTAGCCGCGCCTATGGCGCTGTGTCCCCACAGGAAGGTGCCGCGGCTGGACATCACCGAACCGCCCCAGGACAGCTTGTCGGTCTCCTGCGGACCCAGCTTGACGCATTCGTAGGGCACGTCCATCGTTTTGGCCGCCATCTGCGCCATGGCCACCTGCGACTCGTTGCCCATCTCCGCCACGCAGATGCGCAACAGGAGGGCGCCGTCGTCCAAAAGATCTATATCGGCATTGGAGTCTTCATCGGGGCCGAGGCCGCCGGAAGTGTGCCGCCAGCCTGAGGCCACGCCGAGGCCGATGGTCGGGTCCTTCTCTTTCATGGGCAGCAATTCTTCCTTCATCCGTTTTTCCACGGCGTCCAGCGTGGCGATGAAGGCGTGTCCTTCGCCAATCACCTGGCCGTCGGCGCACTCGGAACCGGGACGCAGGCCGTTGAGGCGGCGAACTTCAAAGAAGTCCAGGCCAAGCTTGCGGCAGGCCTCGTCGATAAGGCTCTCCACCATGAACAGCGCCTGTGGGGCGCCGTAACCTCGCATGGCCCCCGAAGAAACATTGTTGGTGAAGGCCACGGCGCCGGCGGCGTCGAAGTTTTGGATCACATACGGCCCGCTGCTGTAGCAAACAGCCTGCGGCATGACCCGAGTGCTGAAGTAGGTGTATGCGCCGCCGTCGCCCAGCAGGTTCACTTTCAGGGCCTTGATCTTGCCGTCTTTGGCGAGGCCCAGCTTTCCCGTCATGTAGAACGGATGGCGCTTGTTGTGGTAGCGCAGCGAGTCCTTGCGGCTGAGGGTCACGCGTACGGGGCGGCCGGTCTTCTTGGCCCCAAGGGTAGACAACAGCCGACAAAGATGGTCGCCCTTGCCGCCGAAGGAGCCGCCGACCTGCACTTGCACGAAGTTGACCTTGTCCTCCGGCAGGCCCAAAAGGCGCGCGCAGTTGCTGCGGGCGGAGAAGGCGGCCTGCGAGTTGCTGTACTCGACGTAACGTCCGTCCGGCTGGGGAATGGTGATGGAGCATTCCGGCTCGATATAGGCGTGTTCAATGCGCTGGGTGAAGAACTCCTCCTCCAGCACCAGGTCCGACTCTGAAAAGGCCTTGTCCACGTCCCCTTTGCCGATATGGAGGCGGAAGGTTTCGTTGCCGTCTTTCGTGATCGGAGTCGCGCCTTCCTTCAGCGCGTTCTGCGGGGTAAACAGGCCGGGCAGAACCTCATAGCTGATCTTTACCCGCTTGGCCGCCTCGTCGGCCTGGTCCTGGGTCTCGGCCAGCACCAGCGCCAACGGTTCCGCGCGGCTGCGGATGCGGTCGCCGCAGAGCAGGGGGCTGTCTTGAACCAGCGGCCCGTACATAAACCCGTCGGTATCCTCGTGGGTCAGCACGCAGGCCACGCCGGGCATCTTTTCCGCCTCTTCCTTGTCGAGGCTCTTGAGGATGGCGCTGGGCTCTTCGCTCCAGACGACCTTGCCGCACAGCATGCCGGGGGCATAATAATCGTCCACGTACTTAAGTCGGCCCGTCACCTTGCCCACGGCGTCGATCATGGGATAGGAGCGGCCGATCATATCGCCGGAGGCGCGGTCTTCGTCGCCCCATTCCTCCCCGCGCATGATGGTCGCCGCCCTGTTGATCGCCCGGATGACCCGGGGGTAGGAGCCGCAGCGGCACAGAACGCCGCGGAAGGCCTTGTCGATCTCCGCCCTTGCGGGCTTCAGCGTTTTGTTCAGAAGTCCAATAACGGCCATAATCTGACCGGGCGTGCAGAAGCCGCACTGCATGACTCCCTCCACGATAAAGCTCTCCTGCACCGGGTGAAGCCGGCCCCCTTCGGGGGCCAATCCTTCCACCGTGAGTATCTCCTGGCCGTCCAGCTTAGCCGTCTTGTAAAGGCAAGAGCGCCTGCAGTCGCCATTGATGATGACGTTGCAGCTCCCGCAATGCCCCTGGCCGCATCCGCATTTGGATCCGGTGAGGAACAGCGCCTCCCGCAGGTAACGCAGCAGAGACCATTCAAGATGCTCCCCGGTTATCGCATGGGAGGCGCCGTTGATCACCACCCGCACGCCGGCCGCGTCGCCCTTGGCTTCCGCCGAAGCCCGTTCTTTGTCCATACGCGCTCCTCCTTCGCCCGTATGATAAACAGCGACAGCCGCCGCGGGGCGTTGTCCGCTCAAAGCTGTTTGATTGCAGCTTGGTCATGAAACCGGGGCTTGCCGCCTCCCGGCGCCGGCGCCGAGAGTTATTTGGCGGCGGGGTCAACGATATAGAGCTCGTTCAACCCCGCGACCATGTCGGCGTGATACTTTTTGTTTTCCTGCCCGGGCTTGTAGGTGATCAGGGAAACGAAAATCATGGCGATGAAGGAAAACAGCATGCCCAGCGCGCCGTAGTAAGTGCCGCCGTTTTTCAGCACCATGTACTGTATCCAGATGCCGATCATGCCGGCGATAATCGCGGCGACGGCGGCGGGGGTGGTGGCTTTCTTCCACCAAATGCCCATGACGAGAACGGGCCACAGCGGCATGGTGATGCCGATGGAGAACATGATCAAGTCGACGATCAGCCCCGGGGGGTTGATGGCCATGATGACGCCCGCCAGACCGATGACGAAGATGGTGATGCGGCCGACCAGGGTTCTGGTTTTGTGGGTGAGCTTGACGCCGAATATCCCGATGATGAAGTCGTCGGCGACGATGGAGGCGGCCGACAGCAGATACGAGTCGGCTGTGGAGATGCCCACGCCGCAGGCGCCGCAGAAGAAAAGAATCATCAGGACATGCGCGAAAATCGGGTTGTTCGGGAAGACGGCGCCTTCGATGAGGTAGGGGATGACGTACTCGGCGGACTTGCCGTCAAGGCCGGGAAGCGCGCCGAAGCAGACCAGGCCGATGACGAAGCAGGCGCCCCAGACCAAGAAGCGGACGACCGGCGTCCAGGTGGTCAATTTGCGCTGGGCCTTCAAGTCGCGGCTGGCGTAGCAGGCGCGAACGAAGATGTGCGGCAGCATGACCGAGTAGCCGATGATCAGCGCAAAGGGATAGCCGAAGCGGTAGCCGTATGATTCCCACTTGTTCGGCCCGGGGTAGGAGAAGAAGACGCCGTCGTCAGTGTTGTAGACCTCTTTGAAGGCCTTGAAATAACTGCCGTCATACATATAGAACACGACCACCAAGGATATCAGCCACAGGACGCAGAAGAACAGGACGCCCTGGATGGTGTCGGTGAGCGCCACCGACTTGAAGCCGCCAATGGCGGTGAACAGCACCATCGAGATGCCGAGGGTCAAGCTGATGGACGCATAGCTGATGCTTCCGTCGGACACGCGAATGCCGCCGTGGGCGATGGCCGCGATGACCGAAGTGATATAAGGGAAGGCCGAAATGAGCATAACCAGACCGACCAGGCCCCGCAGGACTTTGGAGCCAGGCCCCTGGAAGCGGTCGCAGAAGCTGTCGGCCGGGGTGATGTATTGCCGTTTGCGGCTGAGCGCCCAGATGCGGTTGGTGATGAAGTGGGCCGACAGCGCGAAGACCGGCAGCCAGATCATTTCACTGATCCAGTAGGTGAAGCCGCCCTTGTAATACCCCGCCGGGCCGGCGAAGAAAACCCACACGCTCATCAGCGAGGCGATATAGGTCATGACGGCCTGGAACCAAGGCAACTTGCTGGCGAACAGGCTGGCCCCGGGGTTTTTGCTGCGCTGGTGATTGATGAACCCGCCTATGCCAAGAATAAAAAATATATACAGTACTATGGTGACCCATAATTCGGCGAACGACAGCATAAGTCAGATGCCTCCTTCTTTAGGAAGAGTTGACGAAATCGAGCGACGACCGCTTACCGCCCCGCTTTTCGGGGCTTTTCCGCCTCGATTTCCGCTAACGCCTTTTCGTTGGCCAGGCGGTCCATTTCAAGGTTTTCAGCCAGGAAGTCCTCATCGGACATGCGGGGCCGGTAAATCTTGTAAATCCGGGCATTGACCGAGTAGTGCACGACCCAGGAAACGATCAGGCCGCCGAAACACCATAGCAGGGCGCCCTGAACGTCGCCCTGGGGCGGAAGGCCGGGGATGTTCCAGACGACAAAGAGCGCTACAGTGAAGATGAGCCATATTTTTTCAATCCTCAAAAGTTTCATATTTGCTCCTCCTAAAACAATGCGAACATAATCCTTCTGACTACGCTTAGGCCGGTTCCCGTCCTCATAACATATCCTGTCCTCCTTTTTTGGCTCGCTTGGCGCGTTTTGACGGCTACAATGAGGTTGATTGGTCCGCAGCGGAGTTCAAAAAGGCCGAGGCAGCTTAGTGAGAAGCATCACCATGCATACCAGTATACCGGTTTTGAAAAAATACGGCCCTCTACTTTTGATATATTCATTATACTCAGGGCCTCAAAAATGTCAACACCATTCAGGTCAAGAGCATTTCGGCCGGGCCGACATTATGTTCCTTGCCGAAATTTTTTCAAGGCTTGACTTGATTCATGAAATATGATTATAATTTTTCCATAACAACATTCCGGTATTATCGGTTTGTCCAAGTCCGCTCCCGCCTTTAGGCAAGCGCAAAATACAACTGCGAAAAGAGGCCTGTATTATGGAAAAGAAAGTCATCGCCGGAAAAGGCATCAAAACGGCCGTTCATAAACTCAGTTCGGTCATCCAGATCGACAACGTCATCATCTCTTCCGGCATATCCCCCAAAGATTTCGTCACCGATGAATGGGCGGTCGGCATCCGAGAGCAGACCTTCCAATGCCTGAAAAACATCAAAATCATCCTCGAGGCGGCCGGCGCCGCGCTGGAAGACCTGGCGGCGGTGGAATGCTTCATCAATGACGTCCGTTGGTACAAGGATTACAATGACGCCTGGAACGAGTTCTTCGCCGACGTGCAGGTTCCGCCCACCCGCTCCACCTTCCAGGTCGGCCTATTGGCGCCCAACATGAACATTGAAATGAAGATCGTCGCCGTCAAACAGAAATAATTCCTTCGCCAAAGCCGCCGGACGGCGGCTGGCCTGATCCGCTTGGACTGTTTTCGGAAAAGCGGCTGTTGAGGACTTCGTTTTTATTTATAAGGGGATGCGACAGTTATGAGCAAGACGTTGATCAAGAATATAGGCTGCCTATTTTCCGGCGATATTGCCCGGCCGGTCTTGGACGCCGATGGCCTCCTCATTGAGGACGGAAAGATACTGAAGGTCGGGCGGGCTCTGTCGGCCGACGGCGTCGAGGCGGCCTACGACGCGGCTGGCCTCACCCTGATGCCCTGTCTGGTGGATAGCCATGTCCACGTGGCCATCTCCGAGTGGGCGCCCCGGCAGAACGCCATGGATTGGCTCGGCGCCTACGCGGCGGCCGGCATCACCGGCATCATTTCCGCCGGCGAAACCCATATCCCCGGCCGCCCCTCCGACCCGCAGGGGGTCAAGGCGCTGGCGACGCTGACCCGGAAAATTTTCGCGGAGCTCCGCCCAGGCGGCGCCAAGGTCTACGCCGGGGCCGTCATCCCCGTCGTCGGCCTCACCGAGCAGGACTTCAAGGACCTGGCCGACATCGGCGTCAACCACACCGGCGAAATTGGCCTCGGCGACGCCGTCGACCCCGAGACCGCCGGCCCCATGGCCGAGTGGGGCCGCAAATACGGCCTGCGCACCTTGACCCACACCGGCGCCGCCTTCCTGGCCGGCTCCGCCGGCATGAACGCCGACCGTATTGTCGGCATCAAGCCGGACGTCGTCTGCCATGTGGCCGGCGGCGGCATCCCCGTCGAGGGCATGCGCCGCCTGGTCGAGGAACTGCCCGCCTATATGGAGATCTGCGCGGTGAACCGATCAAATCCGAAATTCATGCGGGCGCTCGTCGATATCCTGAGGGAAAACGACGCCTTTTCCCGCTTGATCCTTGGCACCGACAGCCCTTCCGGCTACGGCGTTTTCCCGCACGGGGTGTGGGAAGTGATGGCCCTGTTGTGCGGCGCCTGCGGCCTCGAACCCGAAATTGCCGTGGCCGCCGGTTCCGGCAATACCGCCGCCTGCTATGGCCTTGAGTCCAACATGATCAAGGAGGGCTACGCCGCTGATTTGATCCTTTGCGACGCGCCGCTGGGCGCCGAGCAGGACACGGCGGCCGACAGTCTGCGCGCCGGCACCGTTCCCGGCGTCAGCATGGTGTTCATGGACGGCGAGGTTCTCGTTTCCGGCGCGAAGGTCAACACCGCCCCGCCCAAACGCGTCGCCGTCAGTCAGCGGCCATAGAAAGATAAGGAGAGGACGGTTCATGAACAAAACCATCATTCACAACATCGGAACCATCGTCACCGGCGATTATGAAAAACCTGTCGCCGAAGGCGACGCCATCTGCGTCGACGGCGGCAAAATCGTCTTTGTCGGCTGGAAGGCGGACGCCCCAAAGCTTGATTATACGGTGGACATCGATGCCGTGGGGCTGACCGTCTGCCCCGGCCTGATCGACGCCAACACCCATCCGCCGCTGGCCAACTACCTGCCCTTGTACAAAGCCTACGACTGGGTGGACAACTACGCCGGCGCCGGCGTCGCCGGCATGGTCAGCACCGGCGGCTTCGCCTTCCCCGGCGCCGCCGCCGATGCGCCTTCCGCCAAGGCGCAGGCCGTCTTCGGCAAGTACATGTGGGACCACTACCATCCCTCTTTCGTCAAGGTGCACGATGAATGCGTGATGCTGCAACATGGTCTGACCGAGGCCGACTTCGCGGAGCTGGCCGCCGCGGGCATCCGCGTAGTCGGCGAGATCGGTCTGAGCGCGGTTAAGGCCCCCGCCGAGGCCGCCCGCCTGGCCGGCCTGGCCAAAAAGCACGGATTTACCGTCACGCTGCACGCCGCCGCCCCCGTCAGCGCCGACGGCGTGGCCTACACGCTGGATGAAATTGAGCAGATTAACCCGGACGTCTTGTGCTGCCTGAACGGCGACCCCACCCCGCTGAAAGAAGACTGGGTGAAACGGCTGGTGCAGAGCGGCAAATACTGGTTCGACTGCGTGTCCAACGGCAACGAGACGCTGCTTATAAAGATCGCCGCCTGGGCCAAAGAGGCCGGCACTTTGGGCAAGATGATGCTGGGCACCAACGTCCCCTCCATGTCCGGATTTTCGCCGATGGGCCTGTGGATCCAGATGGCGGCCCTCGCCCAGAACGCCGAGGTGGACCCGGCCGTGGCCGTGGCCATGGGCAGCGGCAACGTGGCCCGGCGCTACGGCCTCGAACACGGCATCCTCGCCCCGAACATGGCCGCCGACTTCATGTTCGCCTCCACCGGCAGCATCATGCCCGACATGCTGAGCACCATCTCCTACGGCCGGGCGCCCAGCGTGGCCGGGACCTACATCAACGGCGAGGCAGGTCTGGCCAACTGTAAAAATATGGCCCCGCCCAAAAAACGCCCTGTCGTCGCCAGTCTGGCTTAAGACCGGGAGGCTGAGGAAGAAGAATGGGAAATCTTTGTCGCATCATCACCGATAACTGCGTCGGCTGCGGCATTTGCCGGCGCAACTGCCCAACCGGGGCGATCACGGCGGAAAACCGCAAGGCCAGCATCAGCGACGCCTGCGTGGGCTGCAACATCTGCTTTAAAGTCTGCCCCAAGGACGCGGTGGAAAAAATCGAGGCGACGGCCGGCAACATCCAGTGCGACTGCTGCCCGGTGCGATGTCAGGTGCCCGCGGGCGGCTATGGCGCGTGCCGGCGCTACCGCAACGACGGCGGCGAACTGGCGCGCATTGAGCCGCTCAACGTTGTGGACCCAAAGGAAATCAGGGCCGACCCGCTCACCGGCCTGCCTGACCGTCCGCTGATGCTGGGCTTTGGCGCCGGCACCAATCTGTACTCCACCAACGTGCCCGCCAAGGTCGTCGCCGGGGCCAAGGTCGGCGATTTGGACGTGGTCTCCTGCATCACTGAGGCCGTCCTCTCTTTCAACGGCGCGCGGGTCAAGGTCGACACCGATGTGAACATCGGCTCCAATGGACAGCCCATCCGCCGTCACGGCGTCATCGTGGGCTATGTCAACACCTCCGAGTACGGCTCCCATATGCTGTACTTCGGCGGCGCGGAGTTGAACACCGGCCCCGGCGGTTTCATGGTCGCCCGCACCGTCAGTGATCTTTTGAACAAGAAAGCCGTCGCCGTCAGCACCGACATGGTCAAAAAACTGACTCTCCAGCATGGAAAACCGCCCATCATAGACGGCGAGTGCGCCAAGTATATGCGCATCGGCTGCGGGTCCATGGTTTCTTCCGCCTTTGCCCTGCACTGGATGAAGGTCGTGGACGAATGCATCGCCATCGACTACGACGTCACCGCCAAAATGTCCACTCACACCACCAGCGGCCTGCGCTACGGCCTGCCCGACAGCGGCATCACCCCGGCGGGCGTCTACAGTTCCCCAGGGCGTTGGTTCGGCGAGCCGGGCGCCGGCTGGGGCGGCTCCAACATCATGAATCCGGAAGATGTTTTTGCCGATGTGGACAAGACGAAAGTCTGGCCCGGCATGCGGGTGGTCGTCACCGAGCCGACGCTGGAGCGAGTGGCCTATTACGAAGCCGACGCGGACCGTAACTTGGCGGAAAAACCCATTCCGCCCAAGGTGCGGGAGGTTATAGACCTGATCCACGGCAACTGCGAGCCCTGCCGCTGTAACGTCTCGGTTTGCGCCGGCTTCGGCGGCGGCGTGCGCAACGTCATCTCCAAGGTCAGCCCCATTCTGGTCAACAAGGCCCTCAAGGCCGGCAAAGTCATGCTCACCATCTGCGGCCGCCCCGTCCACATCTGGGAGGGCGGCGGCATCACCGCGGAGTGCAGCGTGGAAGAGTGTCCCGAAGGCGCCTTTTCCTGGGTTCCCACCCCCGCGGGCGTCACGCCGCTGGAGGTCACCATGACGCGCGAGACCTATGAGGGAATCGGCGGCTATATGGAGGCCATCCGCCCGGTTGAGGAAATCCGGAAGACGGAACGCGCCAAAACAGTTTCGCTGAAGCGCTAGCCAGGCGCGAGAGCGACTGGCCGAAAACGGAAGCAGGGGAGAGGTTATGGCCCAGCCGAGGCCGAAGGGGCGGACTTCAGGACGGGTTTTGGCGCCCGGAAAGGTTTATTTCGACTATGGGCCGTCCTCCATCGTGGTCATGGCCGACAAGGACGGCGAACCACTGACCGACCTGTGCCGTCGGGCCTTTGACGTCATTGACGCTTCCCTCGCGGAAATAGCCGCTGCGCTGAGTTGGTTGCGCCGCTGCCCCGCACAGATCCCCGCCGGGCAGCTAAGCGGTTTGCCGCGCCGGATGCTGGAGGCGGCGCTGGTCGTGGGCGAGCCGACGCTGACGCCGATGGCGGCCGTCGCGGGCTGCGTCTCCGACGCGGTGGCCGACTGGCTGTTCGCGCAGGGCGCCAGCCGCGTCATAGCCAACAATGGCGGCGATGTCGCACTGCGCCTCGCTCCCGGGACATCGGCGAAAATTGGGCTCATGACCAGTCTGTGGGCCGGCCAAGTCGACCAGGCCGTCACCATCAAGGCGGAGGACGGCATCGGCGGCGTCGCCACCAGCGGTCTGGGAGGCAGAAGCCTGACGCGCGGCGTCGCGCGGGGCGTCAGCGCCTTTGCGCGGCGTTGCATCCTTGCCGACGCCTTGGCCACCCATCTGGCCAACTGCTCCTACATTCCGTCTGACCAGGTGTTGACCATGAAGGCCGGCGAGGTGGATCCAAACAGCGACATCGGCGACCTTGCCGTAGTCGTCGACGTGGGCCGACTTGATCACAAACTGACGAAACAGGCGCTGCGTCAGGTGGAGCGCGAGGCGAGGCGACAAAAAGAGAAGGGCAATCTGATTGCGGCCTGCGCACGCGTGCAGGACGATTCGCTGAACTTTGAAATGCCGGCCGAGGCCTGTGCGCCTGATGGTCAAGAGTAATCGGGAGGATATTATGAAGGTGGGCTTTATAGGTTTGGGAGCGATGGGTCGTCCGATGGCGAAGCGGCTGAGGGGGGCTGGATTTGAGCTGTCGGTGTATGACGTGATGGCGGCGGCGGCGGAGGAACTGACCGCGCTGGGGGCTGTGGCCAAGTCCAACCCGGGCGAAGCGGCGGCCTCCTCGGAGCTTATCTGCTTAAGCCTGCCGAACTCGGCGATCCTGAAGGAGGTCATGTTGGGGGAGAACGGGGTGATCAAGTCTTTGGAGCCCGGTTCTCTGGTCGTCGACCTGAGCTCGGTGGAGCCGCAGGTCAGCCGCCGACTGGCCGAAGCGGTTGAAGCCCAAGGCGGCGCCATGATCGACGCCCCGGTGTCCGGGGGAGTGGTCGGGGCCGAAAACGGCGCGCTGACCATCATGGTCGGCGGCAAGAAGGAAGATCTGGACAAGGCTCAAGAAGTTCTGAAACACCTGGGCAAGAAGGTTTTCCACGTGGGCGGCCCCGGTTCCGGGCAGGCCGTCAAGCTGGTCAACAATCTGCTCCTGGGGGCCAATATGGCCGCCGCGGCCGAAGCTTTGACCCTGGGCAAAAAGCTGGGCTTGACCCCGGAAACCATGCTGGAGGTCATCAGCCAGAGCTCAGGGGCCAGCTATGCCTTGTCGGCCAAGGCCGAGAAGTTTATCTACCCGGGCAGGTTCGAGCCTGGTTTCGCCGTGGACTTGCAGTACAAGGATTTGGAGTTGGCCGTGAGCACGGCCAAGAGTCTGTCGATGCCGCTGCCGATGGGCAATACGGCTCAACAGCTTTATGAGATCGCCCGGGCCGGCGGCCGTGGACGCGAAGACATTTCCTCGGTCATAAAATTCTATGAGGAAATGGCCAAAATCGAGGTGCGGTCCTGATCATGAAAGATTTTGAGGCTATCGTGAGAGAAGAGGGTTTGACTCTGGGCCAGTTGACTTTCGGCGACGTCTGCCGCCTGGCGGGCGAGACCGGGCGCAGCGCCGGGGAGATCGCCGTTTTGGAAGCGGCCCGGGCTAATAACATCAGCGAGGATGAAGTCGGCGAGGCCATCTGGCGCGAGTTTCAGCACAATCTCAGTGCTCTGGAAAAAGGCCTGGCCGAAGACGGCCGCAGTTTTTTGTTCGGCCAAGTGGCCGGCGAATTGAACCGACCCGGCGTGCCGCCGGTAGCCGGAACGCCGCTGCTGGACAAGGCGGTTAAGTACACTTTGGCCACGCAGGTCGGAAACCATTGCCTGGGCTTGCGTCCCTGCGCCGGAACCGGCGATTCCTGCCCTTACGCGGGGATGGCCCGGGCCATGAAAGAGGAAGTGGCCGACGAAAAACTGACGGTCAAGGCTCTGGCCATCATGATGAAGATCGGCGTCCTGTTCCGGGTGGCCAAGACCACCACCGGCTGCAACCTCGAGGGTTACGGCGCGGGAGCGGCCGGCGCGGCGGCGGCCTTTTCCGAAATTTTCGGAGCCACGCCCGAACAGACCAGCCGGGCGGCGGCGCTGGCCATCTCTCCGACCATCGCTGTGCCTTGCACGCCAAGGGTTATGGTTCCGGGGCTGTGCGCCGCCCACATCGGCGGGGCCATCATGGTCGGCTGGCTGTCGGCCTGGATGAGCCGCAATTCCAATATCCCGGTGAACGTGCCGGCGGATTTTATGATCGCCATGGCCGCCGCCGTCCACCCGGTTTCGGGCAAGGAAGTGACGCCGGTGGTCATTAAATATATGGAGCCCTTCTTCAAGGTCAACCCCAAGGTTGAGGACTTCGTCGCCGACGAAGTCAAGAGCGCCGACCAGGCCCGTCGGGACGAGATAAGCCGGCTGGCGCAACAGCAAGCTCGGGCCATGGCCGCCAAGGCCGGTTCTATTATAAAACCCTTCGGCGACGTGGTGGTGGGCGGCAGCAGCCAGGCCGTGGGTTCCCCGGCCAACACGGCTCGCTTGGCTCACGAACTGGCCAAGGGTAAAATCGCTAAAATCAAAATTGAGCTTTATCCCGAGCTCTTCGCCCGCCGGGCCATCAACGTTCCGGCTATCATCATGTGCGGCGTCTACGGCGCGTCCACCGAGGACGGCCAGAGCTACGCCGAGGCCCTGGACAAAGTCAAGGCCGATGGGGTTGAGGTTGAAATACTTGAGGTTCAGGAACACCAGTTGCAGAGGGTTACTCTCGCCGCCGCCGAAGGCGATTCCATGGCGGCCGCCTTGAACCGGGGCGGAGCCCGGCTGGCGCTGCTGGACGCTTCCCCCAGCCGGGAGGAAGCCCTGTCCGCCGCCGCGCGGCTGGGCATTGTCGTCGTCGACAAATGATTCAGGAGCCGCTGATGCAGGAAAAAACCCAGAAAATAATAATTGAAGACGAAAAAAGCTTGCGGGCTTTTGAAGACGCCTTTGGCGCGCCCATGCCCACCGTCGGGCCGGACGGCTCGGTCAAGGGCCTGCCCGCGCCGTATCCCCGCATGGTCAGCGGGGCGGAGCGCAGCGGCTATCGCGTTTATGAACTGGCCAAGCGGGCCAAGGCCACAGGCATTCCCATAATGAACCCCATCCTGGGCCGCAACTCAGCCGAGGAGACTTATAAGGAAGCCCTTGAAATGTATGCCGTCCCCGAGAAATTGGGGCTGGATATCTTTCACTTCGTCCACGCCGAGGCCACCCGCCATATCGACCCTCTGGCCGGCCGGGAACTGATCGACCAGTCGCGGGGCAAGGGCGGCATCACCCCCATGGGCGAGCGGGAACTGACGGCCCTGGGCGGCGGCATGCGTCACCCTATGCGCATCAACGCCACCGGCGACACGCCGCACCTGTCCATCATCAACGCCCTCATTGCCGGGTTTGACGGCTCCGACATCGGGCCGGTCATTCACGTCCACTTCGGCGGCCGGGGCGTCCACGATTACAAGACCAAGGTGCTCAACGGCTTTAAGGCGCTGCAGATCTGCGCGGACAACAACATCTTTTCGCAGACCGATTCCCACAAGCACCTCAACAACCTCGACGGCGCCGACGGCATGGCTCTGGCCATGTGCCTTCTGGCCGAAGGTCTGGCCGTGCTGGCCGAATTGCCCAGGGAACTGTCGGCCATCCAGATGAACGTGGCCGGCATCAACATCCTGGCCGACCTGGCCCTGATGAGGGCTTTTAAGGAAACCCTTTGGAGCGGCTCGCTGATCGTGGTTCCCGAGACCTTTCAGAGCCCTCCGGGCGACCTCGTCGCCGAGGCGGCCCACTTCGCCCGTATGGCCATCAGCGCCAAGCTCGGCGGCGCGGACTTCTTTCGGCCCAAGGCGGCCGAATCGGTGGGCATTCCCACCGGCGGCTCCATGGGCAAAGCCATCTGGGGGGCCCAGGACGTTTTCAACCGCACTTGCAAGGTGACCATCAACGATCCCTACATCGACCGACGCAAGGATGAAATCCTGGCCGAAGCCATGGAAGTGCTGACCAAAGTGTTGCATCTCGACCAGTCCCTCGCGCCGAGCGATATTGATGAAAAATTCTGGAAGCGGTTCGAGGTCGGGGAACTGATCGACAAAATAGTGGCCGGGGGCAAATCCGGGCTGATGGACGCCCCCCGGGCCGGCGGCTGGGATCTGAAGCGCCACGTCCAGACCCACCGCGACGAGGACGGCATCCGCCGCTACCTCGACGGCTATTCGCCCTTGGGGCTGGACCCGTCCAAACTGACCTTCGCCAAGAGCGACGTCAAGCCCATCATCACTCAAGTCCCGACCCGCAAGCAGAAGATCGTGCTGGCCACGGTCGGGGCCGACGCCCACGCGGCCGGCATCAACTGGGCTCGCCAGACTCTGGAGCAGGCCGGCTTCGACGTGGTCTTTCTCCGGGGCATGAATCTGCCGGAAACCGTGGCCGAGGTGGCCGCCGAAACCAAGGCCGACCTCATCGGCGTCAGCAATCTCCTCGGCCTTGGCCAGCAACTGTTCCCGCGAGTCGGCCAGCGGCTGGCCGAGCTTGGTCTGCGCGAGCGGATCGGCGTCGTGGCCGGGGGCCGCATTGCCGAAAAGGAAGAAGAGCACCAGTTCTACGAGGATAAAATCAAAAACGAAGGCCCCGGCTTCATGGGCGTGGACGCCTTCTTCGGCCCCGGCACGGAAGAAAATGAATTCCTGGCCGCCATTGAAAACGCTTTAAATCACGGAAAGGAAGCAGTGAACTAATGTCGGCACAGAGAAGAATTTTCTGCGTCATCGCCCGCTGCGGCACCAGCAAAGGCATATTCATCAAGGGTAATCACCTGCCTCAGGATCAGGCCGAGCGCGACAAGACCATCTTGGCCATTTTCGGCGGCCTCGACGTGCGGCAGATCGACGGCCTGGGCGGCGCCGATCCCCTGACCAGCAAGCTGGCCATCATCGACCCGCCTTCGCGCCCGGACGCCGACGTGGATTACACCTTCGGCCAGGTCAGTTTCAAGGCCCCGCTGGTGGACTATTCCGGCAACTGCGGCAACATCTCTTCCGGCGTCGGCCCCTTCGCCATTGACGAGGGCCTGGTCAAAGCCGTGGAACCGGTCACCACCGTGCGCATCCACAACACCAACACCGGCAAGATGCTCATCGCCGAAGTGCCGGTCAAGGACGGCTATGCTCAAGTCGAGGGCGACTGCGCCATCGACGGCGTGCCCGGCGCCGGGGCCAGAATCATGCTCGACTTTGCCGACGCCAAAGGTTCGGCCACCGGCAAGCTGCTGCCGACGGGCCAGGCCAAGGAGATGCTGAAAACTTCGGCCGGGGAGTTCGAAGCATCAATGGTCGACTGCGCCAACGCCATGGTTTTCGTCAAAGCCTCATCAGTGGGCATGAAAGGCGCCGAAGACCCCAAAGAGATCAATGGCGACAAAGCCTTGCTGGACAAGCTCGAAGCCATTCGCGGCGCCTCGGCCGTGGTCATGGGCCTGGCCGCCAGCGAGGAGGAGGCCCTGGCCAAGACTCCGGCCTTCCCCATGATTGCCGTGGTCAGCGAACCGGTCGACTATGCGTCTTACTCCACCGGGCAAACCGTTAAGGCTGAAGACATGTCCTTCGTGTCCCGGCTGATGTTCATGCAGACGCTGCACAAGACCTACGCCGGCACCGGCGCCTGCTGCACGGGCGTGGCCGCCTGCATTCCGGGAACCGTTGTGGCCGAAGTGAAAGCCGACCGTCCGGCCTGGGGCCGGGTCATCAACATCGGCCACCCCTGCGGCCTCATTGATGTTGAAGTTGAAGTCGAAAACGGCGAAGTCAAGCGGGCCGCCTTCTCCCGCACCGCCCGCCGCATCATGGAAGGCTACGCCATGACCAGGGCATAACCCTGGCCCCCCGGATACTTGCAGCATAGGGCTGACGCTTTTGATGGCTGGTCATACGGCAAATGGCTGAGAGTTATTTGATATATGACGTCGGCAGCACTTACTCTAAAGTGGCCGCGTTTAAAAGAAGCGAAGCGGGTCTTGAGTTTCTCGGGCGCGCTCAACGCCGCACCACTGTTGACGACATCATCAAGGGGCTGGACGAGGCCCGGGCGGCTCTCGGCCCTGAGGCGATGTCCGCGACTTCCGAAGCGGCGGCGCTGGCCTCCTCCAGCGCCGCCGGCGGCTTGCGTATGGCGGCCATGGGCTACATGCCCAAGGTCACGGCCAAGGCGGCCAAGGAAGTGGCCATGAACGCCGGCGCCAGGGTGCTGGAAGTGGTTTCTCACGATGAACCCGCCGAATACCGCCTGGAGATTTTGCGGGAGATTCGCCCGGATATTATTCTTCTGGCCGGAGGAACCGACGGCGGCGAAAGCGAATCGTTGCCGGAAAACGCTTCGCTGATCGTCAAGGCCGGGTTGAAATCAAAAGTCATCATCGCCGGCAACATCGCCGCTCAGCCCCAAGCCGCGCAAATCCTTAAGGACGCGGGCATGCCGTTCATCAGAACGGGCAACGTCATGCCCACCATACATGATCTCAATGTGCGCCCGGCCCGCACGGCCATCCACGCCGAATTCATCAAACAGATTACCCGCGCTCCGGGCCTGGCCCGCCTGGCCGAAGCGGTTGAGGGCGGGGAGGTTATTCCCACTCCGGCCGCCATTTTAATGGGCGCGGAATTGCTGGCCAACGGCGCTTACAATCAGGGCGGCGTGGGCGGGGTGCTGGCGCTGGACGTGGGCGGGGCCACCACCGACGTCCATTCGGTCATGCCCGAGTTGAACGATCTGCGCCCTGAAGAGCGCGGGCTGGTCATCAACAACGACAAACAGGCGGCCTTCCGCACGGTGGAGGGCAATCTCGGCCTGCGGGTCAGCGCGTCCGGCATTGTGGAAACCGTTGGCCCGGCTGGAGTTCTGACTCTCAGAGATCGTCTGTCGAATAAAAACAAAACGGCTGGCGGCGTCGATCAGAATGAAATGAGCCGTCTGGTCGATTATGCCGCTTTCCTGGAAAAAAATACCGAACATCTGCCCGTCGATCAATGGGAACGCGATATTGAACCGGCTCTGGCCACGGCGGCCATGGAGACCGCTCTGAGGCGGCATGCCGGATATTGGGCGACCGAGTTCAACCCGACGCTCGGTTTGGCCCCCGGCAGCCCGGTGGGGCGCGATTTGCGCGGAATCAAATGGGTGATCGGCGTCGGCGGGTTTTTTAGCCACAACCGCCCTGAGCTCGGCTTGCAAGCATTGCGGGAAATCTTTAAAAACCCCGGCTATTATTTGTTTCCGGAAAGTCCTGAATTTCGCCTTGATTCGAATTATCTGCTATATGCCGTGGGCCTTTTGGGAAAAATATGCCCTGAGCAAGCCTTAACCTTCGCCAAAAATTATCTTGAAATGGAGTGATCATCATGACCCCGACTCAGAAGTTACGTAAGCTTTTTCAGGACCTTAAACTGGTGACGGCGCCCGGCGCTCACGATGCCCTGACCGCCCGCGTCATTGAAAAATGCGGCTTTGAGGCTGTCTACATGACCGGTTACGGCCAGTCCGCCAGCCATCTGGGGCGCCCGGACGTGGGCCTTATGTGCTATTCCGAAATGTTGGACAGAGCCGCCAATATCGTTGAAGCCACCGGACTTCCTGTTCTGGCCGACGCCGACGCCGGCTTTGGCGACGCGGTCAACGTCATCCGCGCCGTGCGCGGCTATCAGAAGGCCGGAGCGGCCGCTATTCAGCTTGAGGATCAGGTTTCGCCCAAACGTTGCGGTCACATGGCCGGGCGCGAAGTGATCAGCAAGGAAGAAATGCTGGGCAAGATCAAAGCCGCTGTCGACGCCCGTTTTGATCCCGACTTCATGATCATCGCCCGCACCGACGCCCGCACTGTTCATGGCTTGAACGAAGCGCTTGACCGCGCCCTGGCCTACGAGGAAGCCGGAGCCGACATCATTTTCGTCGAGTCCCCGGAGAGCGCCGACGAGATGAAGGCCATCAACGCCGCCATCACCAAAGCTTTCACTTTGGCCAACATGGTTGAAGGCGGCCGCACCCCGCTGACGCCCAACCATGAGTTGGAAGCTCAGGGCTACCGCATCGTGATCTACCCCACCGCCTCAACCTATATGACCGCCAAGGCCATGATGAATCTGATGAACGCTCTGATGAAAGACGGAACCACCAAAGGCATGATGGATCAGATGGCGACTTTTGACGAATTTAACGAGTTGATAGGCCTGGGTCAGGTTAATGAACTGGCCGCCAAATACGGCGCGGGCAAGAAGTAAGGCTAAAATCGGCAAAAGCGTCAAAATACTCCTGGATATCGACCGCATTCTGGCCGTGGAGGCCCTGCCCGACCTCCTGGGCTTCTAAAAGCGCCTGTTCGGCGAAAACTTCGCCCTCCGGGCGCGGCCCGGACGATTTTTTCCAGGCCGGGCCGGCTTCCGTCGCCCGGCCGTTATATGGCTGCTGAAAGGAATTTAGCGTAAGCGGATGTATCGACTCCGTATTTAACCGCGGAAGCCCGCATGTCCGCGAGAACCTGAGAGGGAATTTTCACGCCGTTCATTTTTGCGTCCGCCTCGACCTTCGCCTCGATTTCTCCAGGGAACATGATCGGCGCCGCGCCATGTCTTGACGGAAGCCCATGCAAATAGTCGATATATTCGTCGACATTCTTCCTGTAATCCGCCGGATCCATAAAGGCGTCGATCCTCATCGCTCCGAAGCAGTGACAGAGCGGGAGCTGTTCCTTAGTGAACCCGACGTATTGTCTGTGAAAGGCTCCGCCCGACAAGCCCGAGGTCAGCATCTCCAAGACGACGCCGAGGCCGAAGCCCTTATGCATGCCGAACGGGATCATGACGTATTCTTCAAGCGCGAATTTGTTTGGATCCGTAGTGACCTCTCCGTCCGGACCTAGCCAGAAATCGTCCGGGAAGGGTTTGTTTAAACGCTTATATTCCCATATTTTCCCTTGGGCCATGTTGCCCATCGAAATGTCAAGGCAGAGGTTTGGATGCATTTCAGCGGGGACCGCAATCGAAATGGGGTTGCTTCCGATCGCCCTCCCGGCGCCCGTCGGAGCCGCGACTATCAAAATGGAAGTGGTGGAGGTAAAGCCGATCAAATCCTTATCCTCCGCAATCATGGAGGACCAGAGCCCCGCCGCGCCGTAATGGTTGCTGTTTCTGACCGCCGTAAAGGCGATGCCGTTTTCCCTGGCCTTTTTCTTCGTCAGTTCGACGCTTTTATAGCTAGCGACCGAGCCCAGACCGTTATTCGCGTCGAGCACGGTTGAAAAGAGCGTCTCGCGGACCGCGTCAAGCCTCGTCTCTTTCGAAAACCTGCCGTTCTCAAACTGATCGACGTAGCTCGGCACCCGGACTACCCCGTGGCTCATGATTCCCCGAGCGTCCGCGCGCGCCAGGGATTCCGAGAGCATATGGGATTCTTCCCGGCCGACGCCGCAGGCGATGAAAATCTCTTCCGCCAGGCCAACGACTTCGTCGAACTGAATCCTCACTATTGTTTCGTTGCCCGCCATTGCTTATCCCTCCCGCCTTTGTTCAGCGTGTTGAAAATCTATATTCGGTCGCGTTGTGATATTTCTCGCCAGGCCGAAGAACCGTCGAGGGGAAATTCGAGTTGTTCAGCGCGTCCGGGAAGAACTGCGGCTCAAAAGCTATGCCGGCGTAGGCCAGGTAGACCGCGCCGTCCTTGCCCTTGAGGCCCTCGAATCCGTTTGCGGCGTAAACCTGCATCCCGGGCATAGTCGTAAAAATATCCATATGGCGGCCGCTCCCCGCGTCGTAAAGCGCGGC
Source organism: Candidatus Adiutrix sp. (assembly GCA_031273445.1). Classification (GTDB taxonomy): domain Bacteria; phylum Desulfobacterota; class Desulfarculia; order Adiutricales; family Adiutricaceae; genus Adiutrix. Next base: position 19,676 of record JAISRV010000415.1, read on the forward strand.
GCCGAATTTCATCCCTTCCTCGCCGTCCAGCACGTAATTCTGGTCGATTCCCCCGAAGGCCTTCATCTGTTCTTCATTATTTTCTATCCCGCGTTTGATCGCGTCGCCGATATTGGCCGGCGCGGAAAAGTCAAGAGAGGATCCAGCCAGGGGCGCGATCTCCCCGGTGGGCAGGCCGTTTTTATGGACCGGCGTGAAATGTTTTGCGTTTATCGTCAAAACCTGCGAGAGGACGCAGCCGGAGGAGTGACCGGCGAGGTTGAAGTATGAGTGGTTAGTCAGATTGACGACCGTCTCGGCGTCGGTCTGGGCGTCGTATTCAAGCGCCAGCCTGTCGTCGTCCGTAAGACTGTAGGTAACTGTAACGGTTACATTACCCGGATAGTTCTCTTCGCCGTCGGGACTAAAATGCCGCAAAACGAGGCGATTTCCGGAAAACTCCTCCGTCTCCCAGAGAACCCTGTGAAAGCCCCCCGCCCCGCCGTGGATATGGTTCTCCCCGAAATTGCAGCCAAGCTGATAATCTTTCCCTCCGACGCGCAGCTTCCCCGCCTTTATCCTGCCGGCGCATCTTCCTATGACCGCGCCCAAGAACCAGGCGTCTTTCACGTAGGCCTCCAGGCTATCGAAGCCCAAGGCGACGTCCGCGAACGCGCCGTTTCTGTCCGGCGCGAAAAGAGAGACGATGATTCCTCCGTAATTGCTTATCAGCGCTTCGAGCCCATTGTTGTTTTTTAACGTATACAAACTTACGGCGGAGCCGTCCGGCAGTTTCCCGAAGTCTTTTCCAGCTATGCTCATATCGAGCGCCCTCCCTGTCTTCGTAATGGATTTACACGAGCGCCACCGGGCGCAGCCACGACCCGGTAGCCCCCGCGATTTTCAACGGAAGAGCGATGAACAGAAATTCATACGCCTTATCCGCCGCTATCTTATCGAGATCCATGATCTCGAGTATGTGTACGCCCGATTCGACCAGCATCGCGCAATGGGTCGTATTCATGCCGTCGGGAAACGGGGCCGGCTCCGTTGAGGTCGTATCCGTTCCCAGCACGGCCATGCCCTGCTTGTGGAGCCATCTGGCTCCGTCGGGTCCCACGCCCGGCTGCCTCGCAAAATAGTTTTCGTCTCCCGCGAGAAATTCCGCATATTTCCCGGTGCGCACTAAGACGACATCGCCTTTTTGAAGCGAGAGGCCCTGTCTGTCGAGCGCGGCCTCCAAGTCCCCGGCCGTGATCTCGAAGCCGTCCTCGATGACGTCGAGGCCGTAGAAGGCCGCCATATCTATGAGCACGCCGCGGCCAATGATAGGCGGAACGGTCTCCATGCCGTGCTTTTTCCAGCCGTCCACGCCGAAAGCCGCCCTCATATGTTCGCCGCCGTAAATCATGCCCGAATTCTGGACGTGGATCAGCGCGTCTATATGGGTCCCGAGATGCGGGCAGCAGGTCACGACGTCCATCGCGAAATCAAAGCCTTTATAATCAGGGTTAATGAGCGCGTTCGGAAGATGGTGTTGAGTCAGGGAAAACCTGTGGAAAGTGTCCACGCCGCCTTGCGGCATATCCTTGCTGAGGACGGAGGCGAGATCATAGACCTTTCCCTTCTTGACAAGAGAGAGCGCGGAAAGGAGCTCGACCTCGCCGATTCTCTCCATCGCGTATTCGGACATCATTATTCTCTCTTTCTGATGCTGAATCCAGCGTCCTGTGCGGTTAGTTCCTTCTAACCGCGCACTCCACTAGAGCCTGTCGACATTAAGCGTCATTCGACCGGGGTCGGCGCCTTCTCGTTGATAAGGCTTCTCTTTTTGAGCTCGGCCCACAGCTCGGGCGGTATTTTGTACTCGAGCATTTCGATGTTCTCCTTCAGATGCTTCGTCGAGCCCGAGCCGATCACCACCGAGGCCACCGCCGGGTGAGCATAAGGGAACTGCATCGCCGCCGCCATGAGCGGCACGCCGAACTCCTTGCAGACGCCGTCTATTTCGCGGGCTTTATTTATCCGCTCGCTCTCCGCCGGACGGTAATTGAACATAGGTTTTTCGGAGTAGGGATTCGTCAGAAGCCCGCTGTTGAAAACGCCTCCGGCAATGACGGCGATGCCCTTTCGCGCCGCCGTCGGCATCAGGTCTTCTATCGCCGACTGGTCGAGGAGCGTGTATCGGCCCGCGAGGAGAAAACAGTCGAAATCGCCGTTGTTCGCGAAATCCGTCAACATGGCGGACTGATTCATGCCCGCGCCGACGGCGCGTATCACGCCGTCGCGCCTGAGCTTGTCCAGCGCCTTATAAGCGCCACTCATGGCCTCGGCGAACATGTCGTCGGGATCGTGGATATGCACGACATCGAGGTAGTCCACATGAAGCCGCTTCAAGCTCGCTTCCGCTGATCGCATGATAAAATCGTAGTCGTAAAAGCGCGGCGGGATATTGGGGGGCAAGACCGTGTCCGGCGTATGCTCCGAGACGTCGTATCCAGCCTTGGTCGCCACCGAAAAGGAAGAACGTTCAAACGACGGGAGAACCTCGCCCAAGCGTCGTTCGGATTGAGTCGCGCCGTAGAGCACGGCGGTGTCAAAGAACCTGACGCCGAGGTCATACGCGTCCCTGACGAGCCGAAGCGCGTCCTCCTCCGCGACCTCTTTATAGAGATACCCAAGCGGAAGGCAACCCAGCCCCAGCTTGGTCACGGGGACGCGGTTTTTGCCCACATACGTCACATCACGGTAGTTTATCATTTCATTATCCTTCCTTTCGCCATGGGGCTTTCGGCTTCAAAGCCCCCTTTGCGCTGATATCCGCCGGAACAAGCGATGGGGGGCTTACGCGCGCTCAGGGGCGGCTTGCTTCTGTCGCTCCGACAGGGCGTGCTTTCTGATCTCTTCCCTTCTGAGAAGGTGATTTTTCGCCGTGACCTTCGCCTGGTCAAGAACGACCGCCACCAGAATCAACAGCCCTTTTACGCAGTAAATGATGTAGACGTTCGTGCCCAGTAGGATGAGGCAGTTGTCGATGACGCCGAGGAACAGCACTCCGCCGAACATGCCCAGCGAGCTGCCGATGCCTCCATGGAGACTGACGCCGCCCAGAACGGCGCCGGCAAAGGACAGCATGACCATATTCTGCCCCATCGAGTTGGTGACCCCTCCCTGACGCCCCGCGGCGAGCAGCCCCGCCAGGGCCGCGAGTATTCCGGAGAGCATGAAAGTCAGGAAGATGATCTTTTGCACGTTTATTCCGGAGACATAGGCCGCCTTGCGGTTGCCGCCCGTCGCCAGGAGGAACCGGCCGAACTTGACGCGCTTGATGACCACCTCGAACAGAATGAAAGCGACTACGAACACGATCACTTCCACCGGGATATTTCCCGGCAGCCTCCCTCCGCCAAGAAACATGTAGACCGGCGGAAGCCCATAAATGGTGATCGGAATCAGGAACAGGGTCATGCCGCGCAGAACGATCTGCATAGAGAGCGTCTGAAGAAAAGCGTTGACTTTCATGTAGGCGATGCAAAACCCGTTAAATAAGCCGACCAGGGCGCCGATTAAAAGAGTGACTATGATCGCGGCGCCGAAACCCATGCCCGGAAACCATTTTGTGGCCATCAGGACGGCTATGACCGGCGCGAAGGCCAGCGTGGATTCCGTGGACAGATCAAAGTGGCCGGACATGAGACATATCCCCTGCGCCAGAACAAGGATGCCGAGGATCGCCGAGGCGTCGAAAATATTGATGATGTTGCCATATTCGACAAAATGCGGCGTGACGATTATATTTACGACGACCAGAATAGCGAGCAGCGCCCAAATCAGGCCGTCGAGGAGAAAAAGCATGATTTTCGTTGATTTCGACAACTTAACACTCCTTTTACAGATCTACATCAGGGCGTAGATTTTTTCCTCGCTAAACTCGCCGCGGAAGAATTCATGCACGATCTCCCCTTCGGAGATGACAAGAATTCTGTCGCAGATATCCATCAGCTCGCCGAGGCCGGGCGAGGTGATGACCATGGCCATGGTTTCGCTGAGCTCTTCCTTGATGAACTTAAGTACGCTGTTTATCGCGTCAATATCAATGCCTTTCGTAGGTTCGTCAAGCAGCAGCAGCTTGGGGTTCCCGGATATGACCTTGCCGATGACCACTTTCTGCCTGTTGCCGCCGCTGAGCGTTTGAACCTCCTGTTTCGCGAGGGCCTTGATTTTCACTTTTTTAATTAACGCCTCCGCCGCCGCCTCCTCCTGACGTGGGGATATGAACAAGCATTTAATAAATCGGTTCAGGATGGAGATCAGGAGATTACTCTCCACCGAATGGTTCAGCACCAAGCCCTCCGCGTCTCTGTCCTCCGTCAGGTAGACTATTCCGGCCTCCTTGGCCGCCCACGGCGTTTTCATGGCCGCCTCCCTGCCCTCAAACTCTATAGCGCCGGAATCAAACTTGTCCAGGCCGGATATCGTCCGAAATATTTCCGTCCGACCGCTGCCGCGCAGCCCCGCCAGCCCGAGAATTTCGCCCTTGCGCACCTCGAAGCTGATGTTATTGAACTTCCCGACGCTGGTGAGCCGCCTGACGGAGCAAACTGTTTCGGCGGCCTCGAGCTTCGCCTTGGCGTCGGCCACGCCGGCGGCGTCCACCTTGTATTCAGCCTGCCCTACAATATAAGAGGTCAGCTTTGCCTCAGACAACGTCGCGCATTCCTCTGTCGCTATCGATCGGCCGTCGCGTATGACCGTCACCCGGTCGCAGATCTGCTTGATTTCCTCCATCCTGTGCGTAATATAGAGAATGGTTTTGCCGTTATTTTTCGCCTCGCGGACAATATCGAACAGGACGTGCTGGTCCTTGGGGGAGATCGAGGCGGAAACCTCGTCGAGTATGACGACCGAGGATTCGTCGATATAAAAAGCCTTGATCAGCAAAATGAACTTTTGGAAGCTGATTGACAGATCCCTGTTTTTTATGCCGACGTCGACCTTGAAATTTGTCCCGTCCATGGCCTCCTGCGCCCTCGCGCGGATGCTTTTCCAGTCGATAAGGCCGTTTTTTTTCAGAAGATTGGGCGAAAAGAGCGTCTCCGCGACCGTAAAGTCAGGGATAAGCTGCGCGTCCTGGGTTATAATCGATATCCCGTTCTCCTGCGCGCTCATCGGGGTCAGATGCGTAAAAGTTCTATCGGCTACCTGTATCTCGCCCTCGGTTGGGACGATGACGCCGGAGATTATATTCACCAGGGAGCTTTTGCCGGCCCCGTTTTTTCCTATCAGCCCGTGCACCGCGCCCTTTTCGACGTCAAGGTTTATATCCCTCAGCGCTATGACTCCGGGATATATTTTTGATATATTCGACAGCTTCAGCGCGCTCTGCTTATTTCCCATGTCAATCACACTCACCCGACAATAATCTGAAAGAGGACGCGGGATACCCGCTCCGGGCGTGCCGCGCCCTTTGATCAGACCGCTTGAGGCGGTTATTGAGGCTTTTATTCCCTCAGAGATTTCCGTCGTAGGCGTCTTGATAAATCCGCAGGATGTCGTCTCTGGTCATCCTTCTGGGGTTCCAGTTCATGCCGCCATGCTGCATAGCCACGTCGGCCAGCTTAGGATTAGTTCAATAATAAGTTGAACAACAAGAGCAAAAGAGGTAAAATGCTTCCATCAGATTTTGAGAGGTGGGAGCATTGTTAGAAGAACGAATCCAGCGAATGATGCCGTTAT
>JAISRV010000434.1 GCA_031273445.1 Candidatus Adiutrix sp.
GTCTGAAAACCCTTGAGGCCGGCGAGATCGGCCTTGAGGAAAGCGGCCTCGGCGGCCGAACTGAGATTGAAGCTCGCGTTTTTAAGACAGGCGCCGCTGAAATCGGCCTCCCGGCCGGAACACATGCGCCAGTCGCTTTCAGACAGGTCGGCGTCCTTGAAAAGGGTTTGATTGAAAAAGACCCGCGACAGCCTCAGACCCTTGAGGTCCCGGCCGCTGAAGTCCAGGCCGGACAGGTTCAGCCCGGTTATGGTTTCGCCGCGCGCGTAGAGGGCCAGCACCCGCTCCACCGTCGTCGGGGTCAGGGTCAGGTCCACCCCTTTCGCTTTGGCTTCGGCCGCCGCTTCCGGGGGAAAGGGGTTTTTCAGCAGGCCCCGGCCCCAGTCCAGCAAATCCAGGCCTTTTTGGTGCAGTTCGGCGGTCTTGGTCGCCGTCTCAATATGGCTGTCGCGGATTCTGGCCAGTTTGGCCCGGCCCTGCGGCGGCAAAACCCCGATTTTATCCAGCCGTTTTTCCAGGTCGTCCAGATGCCCCAGCAATTCCTGATTGGGCCCCGCGGGTTGGGGCGCTTCGATTTTATCCGGCCGGGCGAATTTTTTAAAAATTTCGTCCGTGCTTTGCCCGTGAGGTTTGAGGTAACGGTCGAACTGGCGGGTCTCGGCCATGATTTTGTTTTTGACCGCCTCGAAATGCTCCGGCGGGGAAGGAATTTTGCCGGCCACATGGGCTTCGACTTTGGCCCTGGAACGCGCCGCCAGGCCCGCCAGGTCGAATTCGGGAAATTTTATCGTCAGTTGGCCGGCCTCTTCAGGTTTTTCCGGCAGACTTACGCCATAGGCCGGCGGCGCCTCAAGGCCGATGTCGGGCAGGAAGTCCATCAGCCAGTTCCGCAGGTCGAAGCCGGCCCGGCGGGCTTCGAACAGGTGGGCGCCTTTTTCGAAGCCCCGCGCGGTCAGGCCGGGCAGGAGCCCCAGCCAAGCTTCGGTCTGGCCGGGATCATCAACCAGACCAGCCGGAACCGGCAACACCGCCAGCGGCGCTGAGGCTAAAATTTCGGCCGCGCCCGCGGGCGGCTCGGCCCCCGGATCGCTCATTTGCAGGACCATATATTGATCGCCCGCTTCGGCATACAACAGCCAGGCAGCAAAAGGGTCGAGGGCCAGAACCAGAGGCCGGCCCAAACCGCCGCCCAGGAGGCGGACCCCGGGCCGCGAGCCGGGCAGGAGAAAATCGCCTTCGGTCGGCCTGACCGGGCTGAAGGGGCTTTCGTCGAAGGGCCGCGTCAAAAGGCTGACGGCCAAAGCCCCGCTGAATTCGGGAATCAGCCAGCCGGGGCCCAGGCGGCCGCTCCAGCCGGGCGGCGGCTCTTTAAGGCCCCATTGGCTCAGGTCGATCTCCAGGGCTTGAGGCAAAAGGCCGAACAGCCCGGCCTTAATATCCCGCGAACGGAGCCCCAAAGCCGACAGCCGGCGGCGGCGCTCGTCGTCGCCGGTCAGGTTCCTCCGGCCCTGGGCCAGCAGTTTCAAAGTCTGCCTGGACCACGGGTCGCCGCCGCCGTCAAGGGGCGGCGATTCCAGGGTTTGCGGGTCCAGGCCCAGCCCGGCCAGGGCTTCCCTGACCCGGCCGGCCGCCTCCAGCGGCAGGGTGGTCAGGGTTTCATCCCGCAGTTTGCCCAGGTTTTTCTTCGCCATGGCCGAGGTTTTAGCCGCGGCCTCGGCCAGAACCGTCTTTTGGGCCAGGAGTTTTTCCTCCATTTTGGCCAGATTGGCTTCCATGGGCCCCAGCAGACGGACGTCGACGGGCATTAAGTGGCCGAATTGCTTTTTCGTGTCGCTTAAAAGCTTTTTCTGGTCCGTCAGCAAAGACTTCAGACGGCCGAAGTTGGCCAGATGGTCGTCGATCACCTCGTTTACGGTCGTCGGAGCGGTCGGGCCCCGGCCCAGATGGCGTTCCAGCTCCAGGTCCACGTCCTGTTCCAGAGTGCGCAGATTGCGTACCGTCTCGTTGACCTTGTCGGCGGCCTTCTGAAAGGGGCTCATGTCTATCGGCGCGCTGGCCGCGCGCCGCCGTTTCTGCTCCTGAAGATAGTCCTCCAATGTTTTCGGCGGCTGGCCCTCGGCCTCTACGGCCACAAACAGGCAGTTCAGGTCGCCGAATTCCTCGTCGACCGTGGGAATCAGGGCCCGATATAGGGTCAGCCCGCGTTCGTCTTCCGGGAAAAGCCAGACCGTTTCCAGCCGGGTCTGGGCCTCGGCGAATTTTTGTTCCTCAGGTTTTTTAGGATCGGGGGCGGAGGTGACGAAGAGCCTGACCCGGGCGCGGGGCACAAAGCTCTCCAGGCGATATTTTTCCGGGTGACAGCCCTCGATGACCACCCTTTCCCCGCCCTGGAAAAACCCCTCCGGCAAGATCTGGCCCGGCCCGGCCACGGAAAAAAAGTTGGGGTCAAGATCGTCGGGAAAGCCCGGCCAGCGGCGGCGCAGCCAGAAATCGTCATAAGTTCCGGCCAGGGGCTTGCGGCTGGGCCAGCTTAGCGGGCAGGGCAAAAAGGAGGCCGGGGCGGGCTGGTCGTCCGGCCCGCCTATAAGGCCGCGGGCCTCTTCGACCTGCGGCAGGGGCCGGTAGGGTTGGCCCGCCGGCGACAGCCTCCTGACCGCGCCCAGCCCGCCGGGGTTGTCCAGGCGCTCGTCGCCGCCGTAAGCCATATTCCAAGTCAAAGGGACGGCCGTAAAATCTTCAGGCGCGCCGGGGGCCGGGCCGCCCGGGCCGACCGACCAGCGCCGGGGGCCGAAAACGGCCAGGGCGCGCCTCAGGCCGCCCACCTGAATTTGGGCCAGGCCCCGGCCCGGCGTTGGTTCGCGGCCGGTCGCCGCCTTAAAGGTCTCATATAATTTGGGTTGGCCCGGCCAGAAGGCCCGGCCGGCGGCTAAAAATTCGCCGCGCGGCTTGGGAAAACCGGCATCCAATAGGGTTTCCGGCCCCAGACGCGCCTGGACCAGAGGCCAGAGCTCCTGTTCCGACAAAGCCGTCTCCGGGTCGTCCAGCTTAAAAAAAAGCATGACCGCGACCTGGAGGCGCCATTGACCGCCCAGACCGACGGCCGAAAAGAGCAGACTTTGTTCTATGTCTTTGATGACCTGCATATTTTCACATAATGATTAAGGCGCCGCTTTGGGTTCTGACCACGGAATTTACGGCGGCGGTTCCGAAGGCGCCCAGGTCGGCGCCTCTGATTCGGGTGCTCTGGCCGGCCGCTTGCTGGGCCTGGCCGAAGGCCTCGGTTTGCGAAGCGTCCAAACTGGCGGCGGCGCCTTCGGCGCGTGTTTCGGCCCCGTTGACCGCGCTGGCCGCCAGGGCCGCTTCCTGACGCTGCCCGGCCACAGCCAGGGCTTCGGCGCCGGCCTGGCTCAGGCTCAGAGCGGCCTCCTCGACCGCGCCGATCGTCTCCAATTGTGAAGCGGACACGACCGTATCGTCCAAAGTCGCTCTCTGTGTCTCCACAGTGGTTTTTATCGTATTTATCCCGGTCTTGACCGCTGAAAGCGCGGCCTTAAGCCTGATCAGCCCGCTTCTGGTTTTGAAGCCGGAAAATTCAAATTCATGCAGGCCCGCTTCAAATTTTCTCCCCGGGCTCGCGGAGACCGATACTCCCAAAGTCAGCGCCAACACGAAAACAGCCGTCGTCAGGTTGACGCCGAGAACCCCGGAGAGGGACAGGTTTATAAACATCTCCGCCCCGCTGGCCACTTTTACGTAATAATAGTCGCCCTCTTCAACATACCCTTGCATGCCGGCCGCCTTTGCTGATTTCGCCTTTTTGTTTCATTCCACGCCCATGGCTTTGATTTTGGCTTCGTGTTCTGGGTCGATCGTGCCCATGGAAAACAGCGTGCCGCTGGCTTCCGAAGTCATTCTGATGACTTCCTGGCCCTGCTGGTCATTGATGTGAATTTTGTTGCCGGCGGCGCTGTCCAGCTTGATCTGGGTCTGATCGGCGTCCGTGACCGGGCTGGGCGTCTCCGGGTTGGGCACGGCCCCGGCGATGACCATCCGGTCGGGATCGCCGTCGAGAAAAGCCAATAGCACCTCGGCGCCTTTGTGCAGGGGGGCGTGAAAGCCCATGCCGGGCCCGGCGTAAGGCTGCATAAGCCGCAGCCAGGCCGAGGCCTTGCCGCCGCCGCGGCCCGACTGATCCAGGGGCAGCCGCACCTTGTAGCGCCCCTGCTCATCGAGTTCGGCGTACTGGCCGCTGCCGGAGGCGTCGATCTTGGCCGGCATGAAGCCGGGCAGAACCGGGCCGGCTTCCGGCCTGGGCGGGCGGAACTGACGCTCGGCCGGGATGGCCCTGAAGTTGTTGCGATAGAAAAGGGCCTCCTCGCCCAGCCCGCCGAGACCCAGGCCGTTGATCAGATAGCGGGTCTGGCTGCCTTCATGCCGCAGGTGAACGGCCAGATAACGCTGATTGCAGCTCTGGCGGTAATGATTTTCCAGTTGGAAAATATAGCCCGGGCGCAGGTCCCGGACATCGCTGGCCCCCGCGGCGGTCATCTGGCCGCATAAATATTCCTCGGCCCTGATTTGGGCCAGCTTCCGGCCCTGGTCCAGGTCCGCGAAGCCGGCCCCGTAGATATAGACCGCGCCCTGGCCTTTGGCCGAGACCTGGCGTTCCACGGTCAGGTCCAGACCGGGCTTCTGGTCGTTGTAGTCCTTGAGGGTCAGCTCTTTGGGCAGGGGCTGGCAGCGGAGGCTGAAGTCGTGAATGTTTTCCTGTTGACCGTAATCCAGACCGCTGGGCTGGGCATAGCGCAGTTTGACCCCGCCCGGCAGTTCGGCGTGGGCCACGGCCCGGTCGGAAAATCTGACTTTCTCGCCGTCCGGCGTTTCCATGAACCAGTAATAGGCCCCGTGGCGGGCCAGCCAGCGGGCCAGGAAATGATAGTGGCTCTCATTGTACTGGAGCGTCATTTCCCGTTCGGGGTATTCTTCAAGAAGCTTGATTTCAAAATCACGGCCGGCGTTCAGCCCGCCGTCGGCCAGCAGGGCGGCCAGGAAATCCGGCATTTTCTGTCCGAGAAAAACCTGGTTATGAAAAGTCAAGGTCAGCCGCCACAGCTTGGGCCGCAAGACGGCCCGGTAAAAGGCGTAGGGCCCGAATTCATGGCCCTGCTCAAAAGAAGAGAGAAGGCCGCTGATGACCCGGCGTCCCTCGGCCGCCTGAAGGGTCAGGCTGGCCTGGCCATAGAGGGCCTGCTCCAGGTCAACCGCCTTGTTTTTGGAAATGAGGGTCAGTTCAAAGCGATACAGTTCGCTCAAGCCTTCGTCGCCGTTGAAATTCACCACCAGAAACTCGTCGTCGGGCAGCGAATCGATCTTAAAAGTGAAATACTCTTCAGCCATGGCGGACAACCTCTTAAAGTCATTTTTGAAAAAACGGCCGCGGCTTTGAATCCGCCTTCCGGCGGCTGGCGGCCTCAGCCTATTTCGTCATGGGCGATGACCGTGGTGACGGCGCCCGTAGTCTGCCCGCTAAGGCCGTCGACCTGATCCGCGCTGGCGGCCGCCTCCGCCATCGACCCTCCAGCCTGAACCTCGGAGGCCCCGAGGCTCTGGCTGGAAGCGATCAGAGCCGCGGCCTGGCCGGCGACCTGGCTTTGGCTGCCCATAGCCGCGCTGCTCTGGCCGGCCAGCCGTGTTTCATTTATTGACAATTCCTGCGCCTCGACCGCGCTGCGCATGCTCTCGGCCAAAACGGCCAGGCGGTCGGCCCGGGCCTCGACCGCCTCCACCCGCGCCGTCAGCTCATTGGCGCCCGCGTCGATTGCGGAAACCGTCGTGCGTACTTCCGACAATTTAGCGCTGGTTTTTTTTACCGCGCTCTCCAGGGTCTCCAGATTTAAAGCTTCTTTCAAGACCTTGGCTTTGACTTTAACCGCGGCGGCCGTAAGCTGCGGGCCGACGAAAACCGAGACTTCCGCGCCTTTGGCGAAGGCGTCCAGGGCGAATTTAAGATTCACCGAAAGCCCTACGTTGATGTCCACCAGATACCAGCCGATTTTTATGGCGAACAGTTTTATGTTTGTCCAATGGTAGTCGCCGCTGAAATTTATGCGTCCCTTTTCCTCTTTTTTCTCGTCGCCCTCTCCCTCTTCTTGCTCGCCGCCCTCTCCCTGTTCCGGCTCGGGCGGCACGGTCAGGTCGCCGTCTTCCTCGCCGTGGGCCCGGCCGGTCAGGGCCAGCCACCAGTCGACGATTTCCTGGGCGATGGGGTGTTGTTCAGACATGGGTCGTTACGAGGCTGGTCTCGTTAATCAGGCCGGCGGAATGATTGGCTTGCGCCTGGCTTATGGCCAGGTCTCCGATCGCCCTGGAGTGGGCGGTTCTCATATTCAGGTCTCTGGCGCTGAATCGGGCCTGACTGGCGGAGGCGCTTTCCGATGAGGCCCGGGCCGCGCTGCTTGATGTCGCCAGCGCGCTCCTGTCGGCGGCGACGCCAAGACGGGTGAGGGCGGCCTCGTTTTGAACGGCGGCGGAGGCCAGAGAAGTCAGGGTGGTCACGGAGCGGGCGGCGGCGACCTGGGCCCTCTCCAGACGGGTCTTAAGTTCGTTAAGACGCGCGGCGACCCGGTTAGCCTGGACCGACGTATCATCGACCCCGGCGCTGACAAGGTTGATGGAAACTTCGACTTCTTCGGCCGTGGTTTCTTCCTCATTCGCCTTTAAGCGCATAGGCGCCATCGTGATCAGGCTGTCTGAAGTCAAAAAAACCCCGACCGTCAAAGTCAGCGAAAGATTAAGAAGTATAGAGCCGGTGAATTCGCCGATGGCGGCCGCCGTCGTCAAAGAGGAGCCGCAGAACTTGACCGCGCTGCCGAAAACAATGTCCAGATAGGAGTTTTCCCATTCCCCTTCCACCAGAAATCCGGTCGTTTTTTCGCTCATAAGGGCTCCTTGTCCTGGCTTAAGGCTCGCCGGCCTTTTATCCGGCCAGTGTAGCACAGAGTTCGTCAAAGCTCCACCGCGCCAGGCGGGAGCGGAAGTTTTTTATTCGTCTTCGGGCGGCAGCGATAAAACCGCGGCCGGATCCAGCCGGGCCAGACGGGCGGTCAGAGCCCGGAGGGGCTGTTTTTTTTCCGGCCCCGCCGCCTGGTAGGCTTTATGGGCGGCCAGAAAAGCGGCCCGGGCCAAAGGCGGGTCCCAGTCGGTCAGGCCCCTGTGGTCTACCTCGGCCAGGGCCATCTCGGCCAGATCGGCGGCCGTGCCTCGGCGGCCGGCCCTGAGCGTCAGCTCCACCTGTTTGAGCAGAAGATTCAAACGCGTCGGGCCGTCGCCGGCCTCTTTCCCGACTTTGCCCAGCCAGGCCAGCGCCGCCCCTGTTTCGCCGGCCGCGATCAGCCGCTCCAGCTCGGCCGTCTGCTCTTGCCGGGGCTGAGGCTGATTTAAGCCGTCCGCGCCGGAGCGGCCTTCCTGGAGCCAGCGGCGGGTATCGGGGTCGGCCAGAGGGAGGCCGTCATTGAAAGACAGGTCCAACAGGCCCGGCCGGCCGGCGACGAAATCCAGCGTTTCCCTTCTCACCGCTTCGGCCGCCGGATGATATTCCGGCCCCAGGCCGGTCAGGGCGCGGGCGCAGAAATAATGCAGGTCCAGCCAGAAGATATAGGCCGCGATCTGGTCTTCGGCGGCCAGGGCCGCCTCTTTGAAGCGCCCGTTTTCCAGATGGGCCAGGATATTGCCGCGCGTTTCCGGCGGGGGCGGCGGCAGCATGGTTCGCCCGCCTTCGCTGGGCGGAGCTTTTTCGACAGCCAGCCAGATGCGCCAGCGCGAGGCCTTCCAGCGCCAGGGGTCGCTGAAATTTTCCTCCGCGGCCAGACGGACGAAATCCGCCGCCGCTTCGGCCAGAAGGCGGCGGGCCGAGGCCGGATCGGCGGTCTTTTCCGGATCGGCGGCCGGGGTCGGGGCAGGCTCGGGCGCGCCCGCGGCGGAAACGGCCGGCGTCGGCGCCGGGGCGGCTTGAAGCGCCGGCAGGCGCCGCACGAGCTGCCGCAACTCGTTCGGAAGTCTGGCCTCGGGCGCCTTTTCCCCGGCCAGCCGATCTAGGCGCTCGGCGGCGGCTAAAATAGCCTCATACTGTTCACGGCCCAGTTCCGGCCCCGTATATTTTTCCAGCCAGGCGGCGATTTTTTCCTGCTGCCAGGTCAGGGCGTTCAGGCGGGCCCGCAGCCGTTTCAGGGGCGGAAACATGTTTTCCCAAAATGTTTCCAAAAGGTCGCCGACGAGGGTCAGGCCCTGCAGCAGTCCGTCCGGGCCTTCGGTTTCCATTCGCCCCACGGCCAGATAGACGGCCGCCAGAAGGTCTTTGGACTGTTCGGCCAGAATGCGGGTCCCCAGTTCCGTCGCCAGGCGCCAGTCAACGCCGCCCGCCGCCCCGGCCATGGAGGAAAGTTTGTCGATTTCAGCCTGGAGGGCCAGAAAATCGGCTTCATAGCGGACGTCGGAACCAGCCGGAGATTCGGGGCTGATCGGTTCTTTGCCCAGTTCAATGGTCATCGGCGGGCGCCCTTTCCCCGTCCGCCGGGCTTTTCAGGGTTATGGAAAAAGTTTTCTGATCGATGGCCTTGACCAGCGGCGGCGCCGCGCCCAGCCCGCCCTGGAGCGGCCGGTGATAAAGAACCAGCCGCAGGTAGCCGTGGTGCAGGCCGACGGCCAGCCGCCGCACCAGACCTTTCGGCCAATGGTAGTTGTTCTCCAGCTTAAAACGCCAGTCGGCCGGCAGGTCAATGATCCAGACCGGTTGGACGCTGGTCTGATAGCTCAGACGCGAAGTCAGACGTCCGCCGTGATATGCGAAACGGGCTTCAAAATAGTCGGGGTCGTTTCTGACGACCTCCATGGCTTGAAGCTCCCACACCGCCGGGGGCGGATCCGGAAAAACCAGCGGCGCGGCCGGCTCGGGCGCTTGCGGCTCAGGCGGCGGCCCGGGAGCTTCGGCCGGGGCCGGGGCAGGCGCGGCCGCGGGCGAAGGCGGGGACGCGGGAACTTCGGCCGCGGCCGGAGGCGGGGGCGCGGCCGCCGGAGGGCGGCCGCGGCGGTTGAAATTTGCCATGATCTCAAGATAGATGTCTTGGTCGTGGCCGACGGACCAGGAAAAGACGGCCGCCGCCAGCCCCAGCCAGGCGAAGGTCATCAATAGGGGGGCCCGGCCCAGAACTTCCAGTTTCATGGCCGGCCTCCCCCGGGGGCGGCTTTTTGGCCCTCCGGCGCTTCCCCCGGGCTCTGGGCGCCTGGGTCGCCGGCGGCCAGGGCCGCGCTCACGTCGGCCGGAGCGACCGCCAGCCAGGGGCTGGTTATGAGGTTGGGCACGGCCAGAACCGGTCGGCCGCCGTCCCGCCAGATGTCCTCGGCCCCGTCTATCTTGTAGTGAACGGTCAGGTTTTCTATGCCGGCCGCTTTCATCTGGGCGGAAACGGCCGGAAAGTCGTCGGGGCCGAAGGTGACGGCGCCCTGCCTGAAGGCGTTGAGGAAATCCACGAAGCCGTTTTCGCCGGGCCAGATTTTCTCGGCCGTGAAGGCTTCGAAAGCCGCCATTAAAGTGACGTCGCCGCAGGAACTCATTTTCCAGTTGAAAGTGGCTTCGGCCGGATAATTGTAGTTTTCCAGATACTGCTCGCCGTCGGCGCACTGCAGATACAGGCCCACCAGATTAGGTTGGAGCGCCGTGGGCGGGTTCATGGTCGGAGGAATGGCGGTAAAGGCGACGGCATAGGCGTCCTGAAGGCTCTGACCGTGCCGCCAGCCGGTGTTCAGCAGGCCGAAAAAATCGTCGGTGAACGGCAGAGTCAAGCCCAGCCATTCGCGGCTGCGCCAGCCGGAACTGCCGCTGGCGATAAAACCTTTCGCGTATTTGTCGATAAAGACCGGAACCAGCCCGGTCGCCGGGGCGAAGAGGGTCGCCCACATTTTCTGTTGCGGCACGTAAACGGTGGGGCCGACCACCTGATCCTGCCAGTAGGAATTGAGCTGCGCCGCCGCCTGTTGATTGACCGTGCCGGCCAGAAACGACAGCGGGCCTTCCATGAGCCGCCAGATTATTTTTTCCTCGTCGTCCCGGGTTCCCAGAAGAGCCGACATTTTGTGCAGATCGGCCAGGGCCAGGTCGCCCGGCAGCTGGTCGCTCTGGGATCGGGCGTAGTGGTTCTGGGCCAGGATAAACCCGGCTTCCGGCGAGGTGACGGCCGGAATGAAGGCCGTCAGTTGGGCCAGATAGTCGGTCAGGGCTTCGCCGGCCTGAAGACGGGTTTTCAGGTCCAGGTAGGTTTTTTCGTCGACCTTGGCCGCCGTTTCTTCAGCGGCGCTCCGAGCCAGGTCGACGATCTGGCTTCTCAGGGGCTCCGGGCGGCCTTCGTCGGCTTTGGCTTTGATTATTTCGACCAGCTTGTCGCAGGCGACCGCCCAGTTGGGTTTGGGCTGGAGGTCGTCTATGACCGACAGTTCGGCGGCCATGCGCTTCAGAAAGTTCAGATAGGGGCTGTCAAAGCCGTTCATGCCGCCGGCCAGGTTCAGCCAGTCGTTGCGGGTGGAGCGGGCGGACAGGCTTTTGGCGCCCTGGTTGAAATTGCGGGCCAAATCCAGCCAGCCGCTGTAGTAGCGGCCGTGATACTGCCGCCAGAAGTCGTCCCTATAGGCGTCGGTCACGTCGTTTTCGGGGAAAAGGCGGTCCAGGCTTCGCAGCAGACGCTCAATCTGACGGCGGCCTTCCGCCGTGAAGGCCGCGGAAATGCTCCGGTCGTCTTCCGGCGGCAGGTCGGACCGCCAGAATTCGCTCAGCCTGACCGGCGGGGCATAGCTGTGCTGGAGCATCCATTCGAACAGCCAGGCCAGGCCCCGATTATCTATTATGGCCCCGAAGCGGTCTTTCAATAAAATGGCTTCACGCTCCTTCTGCCGCAGGTCGGACCGCCAGCCGATATAGGATATATACATGTCCCCCAGATTGGGGCTGATGTCCGGGGTCTCGGGGCCGAAAGCCATGATGACCGCCCGCATGCCTCCGACCTCCGCCGACCGGAGGGCCAGAGGGTCTTCGCCGGCCAGCAGGTCCAGCCGCCAGATTATGTTGGAGAGATAGGCATAGATGAACGAATCGGCCCCCCCGTCGCCGGGATCGACCCGGCCGGCTTCTTCAAGACGCCGGTTCATGGGCGCCAAGACGGCCTGCGCGTACATCCGGCAGAACCGGCTCTTCAGCATGGTCAGCGTCTCCCGGCCCTGCCCGGACCACAGCCGCTCGACCCGGGCCTGGCCCAGCCTGGCTTCCAGATTGGCTATGCCGTCCCGAAACTGACTCAGGGCCAGACTGTCGTGGATGAAATCGCCGTTCAGGGCCGGGGCGACCGGAAAAGCCCGGAACAGTTCGTTCTGCGCGGCGCGCACATGGCGGTAGCTGTAGCCGGAGTAAGCCAATAGCCCTAAAAGCAATAACAGCCAGAGGCCTAAAAAGGCCGCCCGCCGTCGGGCTTTCCGCCAGAGGGCGGCCGGCCTGAGGCGTCCGGCGTGCCGTTCGCCGGGCAAAACGGCGCCGAAAAAATCGTGCAGAAACAGGCCGCCCGCGCGGGCCTGTTCGGCCGGGGCGGCGGCCGCTTTCGCCGAATCGTTTTCAAAGGGGGCCGCGTCGAAAAGCCCGGCTTTGGCCTGGCCGCCCGCGCGGGCCGCCGAAAAGAACAGCCCGCGCAGATTCACCGGCTGCTGGTAAGGGTTTTCGCCGAGGCGGCCGACGACTTTCTCCAGGCCGGGGGCCAGGGTTTCCAATTCGCCGGGCAGGCCCAGGGCCCGGGCATGACGCCCGTCGCGGCCGCTCAGCGGCAGACGGCGCTCTTTCAGTTCCCTGACGATTTCTTCCAGAGCGTCGGCCGCAAAAAGCGGCGGCTGCAGGTTCAGTTCGTTCAGCGCGCCCAGGGCCTGACGCCGCTCGTCCGGGCGCAGCAGAGCGGCCAGGTCGGCCGCGCCGTACAACAGATCAAGCTTGCTGACCATGATGAAAACCGGCGGCGTTTCGTCGGCCAGGGCGGCCAGGTCTTCCAGCCTCAGACGGACGGCGGCGGCGGCTTCTTCTATTTCGTTGGAGCTTCCGCTTAAAATAAGATCGACCGGCAGAACCAGAACTATGCCGTCCAGCGGCTTTGAAGGTCGGTTGGCGGCCAGAAGGCGAACCAGTTCGTTCCATTCCTCAAGGTCGTCTGCCGGGTCGTCAGGCAGGGCGTAGCGGCCGGCGACGTCCAGCAGAACGGCCCGGCGGCAGAAGCGCCATTCGCAATAGGCGGTCGGGCCGTCT
>JAISRV010000024.1 GCA_031273445.1 Candidatus Adiutrix sp.
CTGCTCCGCCGGGGCCTAGCCGCGCCCCGGCTTGCAATAAACTTGGTCTGTGGGCGGCTCCTGATCAGCCGGGGCCTTGCCGCGCCCCGGCTTGAAATAAACTTGGTCTGTGGGCGGCTCCTGATCAGCCGGGGCCTTGCCGCGCCCCGGCTTGAAATAAACTTGGTCTGTGGGCGGCTCCTGGTCAGCCGGGGCTTTGCCGCGCCCCGGCTTGAAATAAACTTGGTCCGCGGGCGACTCCTGGCCGGCCGGGGCCTTATTCTTCCAGCGACAGCGCCGCCCCGAAGGCGACGGTGAACTGCGGCTCCTCCAGCACTGTGACCTCGGCCATCAGCTCCTCTTCCAGGGCTTCGACCAGGCCGCCGTTCCGGGCCGGGCCGCCGTCCAGGTAAACCGGGCCCTCCGGCCGGGCGCGGCCCATTAAAGCCGCCACGCGCCTGGCCACGGAAACGTTAAGGGCCCTGACGACGTCTTCCCGGCCCGCCCCCCGGGCCAGAAGGGAGACTATTTCGCTTTCGGCGAAAACCACGCAGGTGCTGTTGAGCTCCAGGTCGTTTTGGGCCGCCCGGCTCAGGGCGCCGAAATCGCCGAGGGGCGCGTCCAGGAGCCGGGCGGCCAGTTCGAAGAAACGCCCGGTGCCGGCCGCGCATTTGTCGTTCATCCTGAAATCGTCCACGCGGCCGTCAGGCGTCAGGGCGATGATTTTAACGTCCTGGCCGCCGATATTGATGACGGTGCGGGCCCGCCCGCCGCTCAGTTTGAAAACGCCGGCCGCGTTGGCCGTGATTTCGTCGATGTTTTTAGTGGCCGCGGCGAAAAGCTTCTTGCCGTAGCCGGTGACGGCCACCCCGCCCACCTGCTCCGGGCCGAGCCCCAGGCCGCGCAAAGCTTCCCCAATAAGCCGCTGAGCTAAAAATTCCTGACCGGGCGCGGTCGCCGTTTGGGCGCGCCAGAGCGTGTCGCCGCCCTCCGCCAGAACCATTTTTATGGCCGTGCTGCCCAGGTCCAGCCCGATCCGCAAAGTCATGAGCCCGCTCCCAGTTTTGACTCGCCGAATAAACATATCAGGCGTTATTTCGGCAGTATTTAAATGCTTCCGACGCCGAGGGTTTGCCTAAAAGCCTCCAGCCTGGTCGACAACTCGCCTTGCCGGCAAAAATTAAATGCCTCCGACGCCGAGGGTTTGCCTAAAAGCCTCCAGCCTGGTCGACAAGTTTTGGCTGTCTTCGGCGGTGTAGTCGGTCTCCAGCCGGATAAACTTCAGGCCCGCGGCCTTCAGGGCCGCTTCCACGCTGAAACTTTCCAGATCAAAGGGGTGGCAGCCCTTCAGCACCTGGTAAACCACCCCCTCGAAAGCCCCGACCCCGACCCCGGCCGGCGCGTCCGGAACGTCCGGCCCGGCCGGCGCGGCCTGGCCGAGAATGTTGTTGACCCGCCGGTCGTTGTCCGCGAAAGTCGGGCACAGGCAGCCCTGGTGATATCTCTGGGCCAGGGCCTCCAGGAGACCAAATTCCGAAGGGTCGCCACAGTCCACGCCGCCGGGGAAAAGCCGCTCGGAAGAGCAGAGGTCGTCGGCCGCCACGGTCAGGCCCGCTTCCTCCATGAGGCGCGGCAGCTTGAAATTGGGGAAAAATATGGGCGAGCCGGCCAGAAAAACCCGGCGGCCGGCGGCCGGGTTTTTGGCCACGGCCGGAATCAGCTTTTCCACAGCCTCAGTCCATTTTTCCACCGTGTCCCCGAAAAAGACGTTGGTCGTCAGAAAGAACCAGGGGGCGGCGATGCGCCCTGCCCGGCGCAGCAGAATCAGCCCGGTCAAAGCCCGCCAGGCCCGGCCGTAAACGGCCACGGCCCCGGCCAGGGCCCTGCGCGTGATGGGCCGCCCGGTGAGATTCTGAAGAAAGTCTTTGAGCCGCAACACTTCCTCCAGCCAGCGGGCCTGGCTGCCCTCCCGGTCTTTCACATGGGGCAGTTCCAGCCAGTGGAGGGGCCCGCTTAAACCCGGCGAGTCGAGGCCCGACAGGCCGGCCAGGCGGGCCATCTCCGGATATTTGACCACCCAGTCGCAGGTGGTCGGCAACACCCAGGGGATTGCGCCGGATGAACCGGACGTTCCGACCTCGCCGGCCGCGCCGGACGTTTTTTCCTCCTGGCGCAGTCGGCTGAGACCCAGAACGGATTTGAGCATCGGGCACATCAAAGCCGGGAGGCCCTGGGCGGCCAGGCTCGCCCCGGCCTGGGAGCCGCCGAAAACTTTGAAGGGGCTGAGGCCCGCGGCCTGAAACAGCTCCAGCGGGGCCTGGAGGCATAACAGGTTTACGGCCGGCCGGCCGGTCCGGGCGGCCGCGGCGGCCGGCGTCAGGCCGGTCGCCGCCAGGTCCAGAAAATAGTCGTAAGCGGCCAGCCGGTCCGGCCGGCCGCGCAGATGCTCCAGCTCCCGGGCCTCCTCGGCTTTGACCCTGGCCCCGGCCCTGGCCATCAGATTTTTTAAGTATTCGCTCATGGTTTCCGGGTTTTTATGGTCAGCATATTAGCTCATGGTCTCCCGGCGGTTCATTTTTTAAGTATTCGCTCATGGTTTCCGGGTTTTTATGGTCAGCATATTAGCTCGTGGTCTCCCGGCGGTTCATTTTTTAAGTATTCGCTCATGGTTTCCCGGGGTTTCATGGTCGGCATATTCGCTCGATAACCGCTGGCTGTCAGCCCCTCTAACGAACGGAACAAATGAGCGATGAAACAAAAAAGCTGTCAGCCCCTGAAATGGCGGGGCGCAACGAACGGAATAAATGAGCGATGAGACAAAGCCGGCCGCGTAGGCCCTGGAAGAGGCGAACAATTTCCGCCCCATAAACTTCAAAGCCAAGGCCGAGTTTGAGGGGCAGGCTTCGACGCAGCCGCCGCAGTCAAGGCATTCGTCGGTCTGCACGTCCGGGGCCAGCCTTTCCCGAACTTCCTCGATGTCCATGGGGCAGGCCCGCCGGCAGTTGCCGCAGCCGACGCAGGCCCCCGGTTTTTTGATCAGCCTTAAGGCGGTCAGCGGCTTCAATAAATGAATCAGAGCCAGCATGGGGCAGAAGAGGCAAAAAAATCTCTCTTTAAAAAACATGCCCGTCAGCGTCAGGCCGGTGATGGTCAGCAAAGCCACGGAGAAAGCGATGGTGACCTGGTTGTTGAGATTCACGGCCAGATAGCGGGTTTCGCCGGCGAAGAGCGGCAAGAGGGCCTTGCCCGGGCAAATATTGCAGAAGGGCAGATAAAAATCCTCATGCAGCAGCCCCAGGGTGATCAAAGGCGGCACGGCGGCCAGATAGACCACCAGGCCGTATTTGATCAGGCCCAGTTTCTTTTTGGCCGCCGGGGATATTCGGCGCTCCCTGAGGCCCAGCCTGCGCCGCAGGGCCGTCAGCCAGTCCTGAATCAGGCCGAAGGGGCAGACCCAGCCGCACCAGGCCTTGCCCAGAACGGCCGTCAGGATGATGAACACGGCCAGCCAGCCCAGGGAGGTCAGGAGCCAGGCGCTGCCCAGGGCCGCCGCGTTCAGCCCGAAGCCGATATAGCCCTGCAGGCCCATCAGGTAACAGTGGCCGCCGCAGCCGGCCACAAAGGGGCAGGAGAAACAGGGCAGGGCCGGGCCCAGGCGCAGGCCGAAGCGGCCGCCATACATCAGGACGACGAAACAGACATGCTGAACGAGCCGGCGCAGGCGCCGCAGTCTCAGCGACATGAAAATTTCTCCCGGCCGGCCCCGATCCTTGGGCGTTTCAGCGACATAAAATTTCTGCCGGCCAGGCCGACCAGGGCGCAACTGAGCAGCCCGGCGGCGGCCATGATCATCAGCCCTAATTTCAGGCTGACGTGGCCGTAAAAGCTTCGGTAAACCGGCAGGCTCAAAGTCCAGACCCGCCCGCCGCCCTGGTCTGAAGCCGCGAAGACCAGGTTTTTGCTGACTGAATAGCCGGCCTCGGCCAGAGCGGGGTCATGGGGCGGCGTGTAGGCATAACGCCCGTCCCCGGCCTCTCCGGGCGCCAGTTCCGCCGCGCGCCGGCGGCCTTCCTCAAAGACCGTCACCGGCCCGGGCGGCCCCGGCAGGCCGCGGCTTTCGATCACGACCGGCTCCCCCGTCTGGGCCCGATAATAGGTCTGGCTCATGGCCAGGGCCAGCCCGGCGGGCGCCCGCATCGCGGGTTCCCGCCCGGCGGGTTCCGGGCCGTTGCTTTCGATGGGGGTCAGACGCGACCGCCCCGAATCGCCGTAGCCGTTGAACAGGGTATGAGCCGTATAAACAAGGCCGCCGGCCCGAACTTCCGCCCAGAGCTCGAACTGTTCCGTCCGGCCGCTGTAAATGACCACCCGTTCGACCGGCCCTCCGGCCGAACCTGCGCCCGGCCCGGCGGCCGAAGACTCCGCCGAAGGCTCCGCTTTCAGCGAAAACCATTCGGGCGAAACCGTTTCCCGCGAGGCGCCCGAGCGCCGCCAGGTCTTGACCCGGCCGTAAATTTCCACACCGGGCTCAGGCGGGAGGCCCGCCGGCAGAACCAGCTCATAAACATATTCCAGGCCGCCGTCCCTGGTTCTTTCCTGCCCGGCCGGGCGCCACCAGGCGAAATCTTCAGGCCCCTCCGCCCAGGCGGCCGCGGGCGCCTTCATCAGCAACAGCAAACTAATGGCCGCGACGGCTTTTAGCATAAAAATATCCGCCTGTTCGGCTTGGCCGGCTGGGTCGTAGCTGGGCAAAAAATGTGATTTTTGCCCAGCGAGGGGCCTTTTAGGCATATCAACCAGTCGCTTCGCTCCGTCGCCCCTCTCCGGGGGCGACAGGCTATTCTAAATGTAAATGCTCGGCTGGGCCGGCTGTCGCAGCCCCTGAAATGGCGGGGCCTAACGAGCGGAACAAATGAGCGATGAGACAAAAATTCGCTCCGTCGCCCCTCTCCGGGGGCGACAGGCTTTTAAAATATCCGCCTGTTCGGCTTGGCCGGGGCCGGGCAAAAAAAAACCGGATCACCTAAAGTGATCCGGGAGCCCATTTTCCTCGGTCATCCGCTTTAAAAGCCTTCGCTTTACCAGCGTTCGCCTTAAAAGCGATCAAGCCCGGCCGACCCGCCAAACCCCCGGGTCGTCGCCGCGCGCCCCGCCTTAAAGGCGGGCTGGATGTTCAGGCAGGTCTTCTGGCTTGTCCTTGTTTTCGCGGCCTTCCCAGCGCGAACGGCGCCAGTGACCAGCGAGGCGAAAACAGCCCTGAAACAGGGTTACAGACTTACAGTGATGGGTTCGCCCCCGATTTTAACGGGATTCCCTATTCTCTCCAAAATCTCTGGAGCACCTGAACAAAATTTCAGTTTAAGATCCTAACCCAGCCGATTTTTTTTGTCAAGGCCCGGCAGAAGCCCAAGCCGCCTGGCGCGTTCGACTGGCTGCTTTGCGTCGTGTTTTATTGAAAATACTCCGCTGAGCATTTGCTCAGTCGTCATTATAATGCCCTCTGCACTGCGCTATATGGATGTCGACGCCTTCCATACGATAGACGAGACGATTGTGTTCATCGATCCGGCGACTCCAAAAACCAGTTAAATGACCTTTCAAGGGCTCCGGTTTCCCGAGGCCCTCATAGCCGTTGCGTTCAATATCCTTGATAAGCGCATTAATGCGTTTCAAGATTTTTTTATCTTGCGTTTGCCAGTACAAGTAGTCAGCCCAAGCTACATTATGCCAAATCAGCATCATCAATCCTCAATGAGGTCATGAGCCGCGCAGTTTTGTCCCTGGTTCAAATCTTCCGCAACCCGTGCCAAATGCGCCTGATTTTTGGGATTATAAAACGGATCGGCATAAGGCCGGAAGGGCAAGCCGTTCTCCCTGACCATTTGAGTCAAAAAAAGGCGCACGGCGGAGGCCAAATCCAGGCCCATATTGGCCGCCACGGCTTGGGCTTCCGCCCTCAGATGGTCGTCCACTTTCACTTGTACGCTGGCCATAAGTCACCTCCATTAAAAACATTGCTTGGCATTCTTAAAATAATACAACTACAATGCCTCGTCAAGCGGTCAGATATTCATGAGCTCCGGCGCCAGCCAAGACTACCCCGGTAAGGCTATGAGAAAGCCGCCTGGCGCGTTTGACTGGCTGCTTTGCGTCGTCTATAGTGGCTTGGAGAGAATTATGGTCAAAAAAAGAGCCATGGCGTCTGTTCCATACGAAACGCCGGTTATGCCCGGCGCTTCTCCATATACCTAGGAGGAGCCGGCCGCCTTTATTGAGCACATAAAGCATGAAGGCAATCCACGCCATAAAAAGGCTAAGGGCGACTTCATTCTCCAAGCCGGCGTCAAACCTCATCCTAAAAAAACGCTGTGTGACATTTCATGTGTTTTTAGAGCAAAGTCAGCCTTGGCGCTTCTGATGAAATAATACACTCTTGGGAAGATATCGCCGACAAAAATTCATTGTTGCAATGGACATCAGCTTTGATCAAAATCAACTCTTACAATAACAATTTGACATGTAACGTCAACAATGAATCTAAAAGCATCCATGAAGGCGCCAGTTTAGCCATGTATCCGCTTGTGTTATGGTTTGCACATTCCTGGTGGCGTTTGCTGTATGAAACAAATGATTCTTTATTTACACGTCAAAAAAATCCGCACTGGCGGCTTGCTCACGAATTAAAGAATGCGGGAGAAGGCTATGTATGGCCTGATATTGATTTTGTTCCCGATGGCGTCTCAATGCAAATTACGTCAAAAAAGACTAATTATAAAAGCGATATGAGTAGCATTAATTACATTAATGAATGTTCTACAAATGTTCCATTAAAAGAGTTTCAAGACGAAATTGTTCGTTGTATAGACAATGTATTTGACAGAATGGAAACGAGCGGGATAGAAATTGCAAATAATGAATTAAATATACATTGGACGGCCATACGCGAGGAGATGAGCGATCATGAAGCTGCGCAATATAGAAAAATTGAAGCAATGTTAGGATATAATCCTGATGAAGCCGATACCTTGGCGATCGAGAATTTTCTCTCAAAAACAAAACCATGGGGAACGGGGATAGCTGAAGAGCTGGCGTCAGCGGCTAATGCATATAATATAGATATTGTTAATAATATTCATGAAAAAATGAACGATGTCCACTCTGGCCTCAAAGGTAAATTTAACTTGCTCGCAATGAACATAAATAAAAAAATAATTGTAAATGATTTTAGTAAACCTTGGGAAATTGGACGCGACTTTGCTATTGAGTTGCGTAATAATTGCGGTGAATCAGATAAAGTAATTCGTGATCATTTTCTTAGTGATCTTATGGGCATATCTTCAGGAGACCTATTTAACGACACCGATCATGTTTCTTTTCCAATCGGTATTGTCAAGCAGGATCAATCCGTAAAATTTTTCTTTCGCGGAAAATTGAGGTTCTCACGTAGATTTCAAGCCTCCAGAATTATTGCTGACAAGCTAATATCAGACCAGGACAATGTTTTGCTCCCTGTATCGAACGCTGGAACGTGGCGACAAAAATTTCAGCGCGCGTTCGCGGGAGAATTTTTGTGCCCATCAGATAATTTGCTGGAATTTCTTAATGGACGATATGACGAAGATTCCATATCTGATGCGGCGGAATATTTTGAAGTTAACGAATCCGTTCCCAGGACGCATTTGATCAATCGAAAAATTTTATCCGCTGATGCCGTCATATAGCCCTGCGGATACTTGTTTTTTCTCTGCGGCTGATGTGCCGCGTATTCATTACTGAACCCTGCCGGCCTGAGAAAATCCCGTCATTTCAAGCCGCAATCGTCGCCTGGTCGGCCAGGACCTTCCGGGCGGCGGGGGCCGGCTCTTTCCAAACTGGGGCGCCGTTCGTCTTCGACCCTGAACCTGAAAGGCTCGCCTTGCTTTCATAGGGTTATTTTGTAACCTGAATTCCGCAAATAATTATACCTACGTCCTATAATCCATAGCCCATATAAATGACGAAGCCATACGAAGCTTGAAAATCAACATAAACCGGATGCGGGTTTGAACAAAACGCTTG
>JAISRV010000084.1 GCA_031273445.1 Candidatus Adiutrix sp.
GGGCTGACAGCCAGCGGTTCTCGAGTGTAGGCGAACATTTTTAAAAACAGTCGCCCCCGGAGAGGGGCGACGTAGCGTTGTGACTGGTTGACGTGGGTAAAAGGCCCCTGGCTGGGCAAAAATCGCATTTTTTGCCCAGCTGCGACCCAGCCAGCCAAGCCGAATAGGCGAACATTAAGTGAAACGGAGTAAACTATGAGCAATGACGCAAATCGCGAGAACCTGGGTTCTCGGCTGGGTTTTCTTTTGGTTTCTGCAGGTTGCGCAATCGGGCTGGGAAACGTCTGGCGTTTTCCCTATATCACCGGCAAGTACGGCGGCGCAGCCTTTGTTTTGGTCTATCTCTTTTTTCTGGTTTTTTTGTCGTTGCCCGTCATGATTATGGAATTTTCCGTGGGCCGGGCCGCCCGCACCAACGTGGCCGGCGCCTTCCACAAATTGCATCCGGCCGGAACCAAGTGGCATGTTTTCGGCTATCTGGGCCTGTTCGGCAATGCCTGTCTCATGATGTTCTACACCACGGTTTCCGGCTGGATGCTGGCCTATTTCTATTACACCGCCAGCGGTCAGTTCACCGGCCTTTCGCCTGATCAGATCGGGGCCTTTTTCGGGGCCACCCTGGAAAGTCCGGCCACTCAGCTGGGCTGGATGGCCCTGGTCATCTTCATCGGTTTCAGCGTCTGCTCCATAGGCCTTCAAGGCGGCGTGGAGCGCGTCACCAAATTTATGATGAGCGGCCTTTTCATCATCGTCGTCTGTCTGGCCATCCGGGCCGTCACTCTTGAAGGCGCCGGCCCCGGCATCGAATTCTACCTGAAGCCGGACTTTTCGCGGCTGACGGAAAACGGCCTGTGGACCAGCATCTACGCGGCTATGGGCCAGGCCTTCTTCACCCTTAGCGTCGGCATCGGGAGCATGCTCATTTTCGGCAGCTACCTCGACCGAAAGCGGTCTCTCACCGGCGAAGGCGTGAACATCATGTGCCTGGACCTTTTCGCCGCCCTCATGGCCGGCTTGGTCATTTTTCCGGCCTGCTTCGCCTACAACGTGGAACCCGGCGCGGGTCCCGGCCTGATTTTCGTGACCCTGCCCAACGTATTCGTCAATATGTCCGGCGGCATAATTTTTGGCAGTCTGTTCTTCATTTTTATGAGCTTCGCCGCCATGACCACGGTTATCGCCGTTTTTGAAAACCTGGTCGCTTTCGGCATCGACAATCTGAGGTGGACCCGCAAAAAATCCGTCGCCGTCAACCTGGTCGCGATGCTGTTGCTGGCCTCGCCCTGCGCCCTGGGCTTCAACCTGTTGGCCGACTTTCAACCCCTGGGGCCCGGCAGCGTGGTTCTGGACTTGGAAGACTTCATTGTTTCCAACACCCTGCTCCCGCTCGGCTCGCTGGTCTTCGTCATTTTCTGCAGCACCCGCTATGGTTGGGGCTGGGATAAGTTCGTGGCCGAGGCCGACGCGGGCCAAGGCTTGAAATTCCCGACCTTCCTGAAGCCCTATTTCCAGTATGTGCTGCCGGTGATCATTCTGGTCGTCTTTTTTACCGGCTATTATGAACTATATCAGAAATTGAGCGCCGCGCCGCCCGCGCCGCCGGCCGTCGAGGAAGTCGCCGCGCCGATCGAGGAACACATTTTTGAAAATCCGGCGGTTTTGCCGAACGAACCCGCCGCGCCGGCCGAAGGCGACGCGGTCATAGTTGAGGAAGAGACGGTCGTGATTGAAGGCGAGGCCGCCGCCGAAGGCGTTCCGGCTGAAGGCGAGGTTGCGGTTGAGGGCGTTCCGGCTGAAGACGGGTCCGCCGCCGAAGGCGTTCCAGCTGAAGGCGAGGCCGCGGCTGAAGGCGAGGCCGCGAATCCATAACGCCGCCTGGAGGACCTGAAAGTGCCGACGGCCGGGGACAGTAGTTCCGTAACATCTTGAAATCCTGTCGCCCCCGGAGAGGGGCGACGGAGCGAAGCGACTGGTCGAGAAGGCGACGAAGCAATTCGCCAGGCAAAAATCACATTTTTTGCCTGGCTACGGTCAGCCCCGCCAAGGCTCCAAGCCAAAATGAGAAAAGGAACGGTTAAATGTCGGAAGAGAAGGCGCGGCCGGCCATTATCCTGGCCGCCTTCGGCTCCAGCGAGCCCGAAGCCCTGGCGGCTGTTTTTAATGTGGAGAAAATCGTGCGGGAGCGTTTCCCCGCCGCTGAAGTCGCCGTCGCCTTCACTTCCGCCGTCATCAGAAAAATATGGCGCAAGCGCGGCTTTGACGCGAATTTTCGCGCGGCCTGGCCCGATCTTCCGGCCTGGCTTTATGATGTCGTCTCGCCGCTGACGGCGGCGGCTCTGGCGGCGGAGGACGGCCCGAGGCCCATTTATATGCAGTCGCTGCACATAAACAACGGCGAAGAATTCGCCGATCTGGCCGCGGCGGCGGCCCGGCTGAGCGAAATAGACTATGTGCGGCCGCGCAAGAGCCCCTTTAAAAACTTGCGGCTGGGCCTCTCGGCCTTTGGGCGCGGCCGGCCCGCTGAATTGGCCGCCGCCGCCGCCGCCCTCGCCCCCTTGGCGCGGGAGGCCGAGGGGCGGGCGGCCGCTTTGGTTTTGATGGGCCACGGGGCCATCGCCGTCTCCAATCAGGTTTACGTTGATTTCGAGGCGACCCTGCGCGCCGTCTACGGGCGGCCGGTCTATATAGGCCTGGCAGAGGGCGAACCCGGTTTTGAAACGCTTCTGGCCCGTTTGAAGAGCGACGGCCCGGCCAGGGTCTTTCTGGCCCCGTTGATGCTGGTGGCTGGCGACCATGCCCGAAACGACATGGCCGGCCCCGCCGCGGATAGCTGGGTCAACCGGCTCAAGGCGGCCGGGCTGAGCGTGGAGACGCGTCTGGCCGGCCTGGGCAGCCTGGATTCATGGGCGGAACTGTACGTTGAGCGCCTCAGGGCCATCTACGCCTGATTTAAGGCTTGACATGGGCGCGTTTTTTAATTATACAGGGAACTATATATTTTTTCGAGAGTTTACCTAAAGAGATCGGCAGGTGATATTCGAGTGAGCAGCAATCAAACCGGCATTGAGGTTTCCGTTCGCGAAAACGACGTGGAGCAGGCGATCAAGGCTTTGAAGCGCAAAATCGCCCGTGACGGGCTTTTAAAGCAGCTCAAAAGCAAAAAAGCCTATGAAAAACCCAGTGAACGCCGTAAACGCAAAGAGCGCGAATCCAAACGCCGTCTGCGCAAAGCCATGGCCCGCCGGGCCCGCCGAGTTCCGCGCGGCTGAGCCGGCGCCGGCCGACCGTTTTTAGGCAAACCCGGGAGCGCCATTTCCGCTCCGACTCGGCCCAAAAGCCTGAAAGGTTTTCTTTCAGGCTTTTTTTGTCTCATCGCTCATCTGGTCCGTTCGTTACGTCCCGCCATTTCACGGGCTGACAGCCGGCAGTTCTCATGTGTAGGCGAACATTTTTAAAAAGCAGTCGCCCCCGGAGAGGGGCGACGGAGCGAAGCGACTGGTTGAGACGGCTAAAAGGCCCCTCGCCAGGCAAAAATCGCATTTTTTGCCTGGCTACGACCCAGCCCCGATAAGGCGCCAAGCCAATAGAATATCAGTCCCCGGTTCCGACGGCGACGAAGTTCAGCGAGGCCCCCAGATTTAGCTTGCTGCCGTCGTTCATCAAGACCAGGCGGTTGTCGCGGGTCACGCTGACCTGGGCCTGGGCGGCGCCGGCCTGGGCGGCCAGGCCGCGCATGTAGGTCTCCATTTTAGTCTGGGCGGTTCGCGCCAGACTGTCCACGTTGGCGCCGTCGATGACTTCGTCGGGCAGGAACAGACGATAGCCGGTGAAGTTGGGGAGAGTGTGGATTTCGACTCGGCGGCTTAAGTGGATGGGCGAGGCGGCCGCCCCCACGGCGCTGGCCACTTCAAAAATCGGGGGCACGAGAAGGCGGCCGGCCAGGTATTTGCCGACAAAGGGGGCCAGCACGCTGGCCGGCGCGCCGAGCAGTATGACCGTGTCGGAGGTCGCGGCGTTGATTTTAATGTGGCCGTGCTCGCGTCGACCCAGGAGACCGCCGAAAATTCCTTTTTCGGCAAAAGCCGTCGGGTCGAAATCCAGGCCGTCGTTTTCAAAGCCGTAACTCATAATCTCCTGGGCCAACAGGCGGCCGAATTCGTCGAGCACGCGGCGGGCCGTCTGGTCGGCGGAGAGTTTCAAACGCCGGCCCAGAAGTTCCGCCCCCAGGACGGCCGCCTCTCTGGAGCCGACGTTGTAGAGACCCAGAACGGCCATGGCGTCGGTGGGGGTGAAAGCCGAGACCATGACCGACGGGTGCGAGAGGGCCGAAAGGCCTATAAAGCGGCGGCCGGCTTCGAAGAGCATCTCCGCATATCTGGCCATGGGGAAAGGGGTCTTTTCGGCCATGGCCG
>JAISRV010000008.1 GCA_031273445.1 Candidatus Adiutrix sp.
GAATGTACGCCGCTGAAGGCGGATGATCTGACGGGCCTGACGAATTTCGCTTTGCGGGAGGATATCGACCTGGTGGTCATAGGCCCGGAACTGCCCTTGGCTTTGGGGCTGACCGACAAAATGGAACTGGCCGGCCTGAGGGTTTTCGGGCCCGCGGCCGCGGGGGCCCGGCTGGAAAGCTCCAAAAAGTTCGCCAAGGATTTTATGGCCCGGCATAATATTCCGACCGCCGCCTACCGCGTTTTCAGCGAGCTTGAAGGGGCCTTGCGTTACCTGGAGGGCAGGCCCGAGGGGCCTGTCGTGGTCAAGGCTTCGGGCCTGGCCCAGGGCAAAGGCGTGACGGTGGCCGCCTCGCGGGCCGAGGCGGCGGCGGCGGCGCGGGAAGCCCTGGAGGGCGGCCGCTTCGGCGAGGCCGGAAATGAGGTGGTCATTGAAGATTTCATTTTGGGGGAGGAAGTTTCTCTTTTGACCTTTACGGATGGGAAGACCCTGATCCCCATGCCGCCGGTTCAGGATCACAAGCGCGTCGGCGAGGGCGACGGCGGGCCCAACACGGGCGGCATGGGCGCTTACGGCCCGGTGCGCATATATACGGAAGAAGTGGCCGAAGCGGTGCGGCGAACCATCATCGAGCCTGTTTTGCGGGGTTTGGCGGCCGATAAGATCGATTACCGGGGCTGCCTGTATATCGGCCTGATGCTGCCGGCCGAGGGCTCGAACTATCAGGGGCCGCAGGTCATAGAGTTCAACGCCCGTTTCGGCGACCCCGAAACGGAAGTGCTGATGCCGCTTCTGGAATCTGATTTGGCGGAAATAATGCTGCGTTGCGCCGCGGGCGAACTGGGCGGGATTGAAGTAAAGTGGCGCCGGGGCGCGGCGGCCTGCGTGGTCATGGCTTCCGCAGGCTATCCCGGCGAATATTTGACCGGCTTCCCCATAAAAGGCGGGACGCCCCCGGACAACGGGGAGGCCATCGCCTTTCACGCCGGCGTCGCCCGCGCGCGCGGGGGCGGCCTGACCACGGCCGGCGGGCGCGTTCTGACCGTCACGGCCGCCGCGCCTGACTTGCGGGCCGCGCTGGCCGCGGTTTATAAGCGGATAGAGACGATCAGCTTTGAAGGGGCTTATTATCGCCGGGACATCGGCCACCGGGAGTTGAAGCGGCTTCAGGAGGCTTGACCCGGCGCGGCCGGAAAATTTTTTCACCGACCCCCGCCTGGTCGCGTTTTTGGGGCTGACGGCCTGTCTGTTGTGGAGGCGGCGACGTCGCCGTTCAGCCGCGGGCCACGATCGCTATGCCGCCCATTATCATCAGCGTGCCCAGGATTTTACTGAGGCTGAGGCTTTCCCCGAACAAAAGAACGCCGAACATCAGCATCAGGGCAAAATTAAGGCTGACCCAGGGATAGGCGTAGCTGATTTCAAATTTGGTCATGGCCAGCATCCAGCTTATCCCGGACAGAAGCGTGGCCGCTATGGCCGTCATCACCCACGGATTGAGCAATAGATGCAGGATAAAAAGCGCCTTGCCCTCCGCCCCCTCCGGCAGCGCCCCGGCGCGGCCGACCTGCCGCCGAATTATGAGCTGACTGTAGACGCTGAAGGCCAGCATGGAGAATATGTACAAATGATCCCATAAACGGGCCAAGGGAGGCTCTCTTTCTATTATGAGTTGGTTTGGAGCCTTGTCGGGGCTGATTGCGGCCAAGCAAAAAGTGCGATTTTTGCTTGGCGGGCTGTTGGTCGGCGTTGCAACCAGTCGCTTCGCTCCGTCAGCCCTTTCGGGCTGACACGCTACGAGTTGGCTTGTCGGCTTGTCGGGGCTGATTGCGGCGCTTCTGAAACTTCCTTCCCGGCGTTGAGGGTTTTGGAGACGAGGTAAAGGGGGCGTCTTTTTGATTCCAGGGCGATGTTGCCCACATAGGCCCCTAAAACGCCCAAAAACAGCATCTGCAGGCCGAAGAAGAAGCACAGGGCGACTATGGTGCTGGGCCAGCCCATGACCGGGGAGCCATAGAGAAAATAAGACGCGACCACTTTGGCGGCGAAGAAGAAAGCCAGCACAAACAAGCCCAGGGCGCAGTAAACGGAAAAGATCAGGGGCCGGTTGGAGTTGGCGATGATGGCGCCGGCGGCCAGTTTGACGCTTTTCCGCAGGCTGTAGGCGCTCCCGCCGCCCAGGGCCGGGCGGGCGGCGTGGGCGACTTCGACCAGGGCTATCTCAGGGACGATGCGGGCGATGATGGCCCCGTAAAGGCGCTCTTTTTCGCCGAACCGCCGATAGGCCGCCGCCGTCCGTCTGGTGATGACGGAAAAGTTGGCGGTTTCCTTGTCTGCCCACAGCGCGTCTTCCAACAGCAGATTATAGACCAGCCGGAAGCATTTTGAGCAAAAACGCTTGCGCCAGGCGTCCTGACGGTTGCCCCTGACGGCGAAAACCGCGTCGTAACCGCCGCTTTCAAGCTGGTCGTACATTTTTTTTATTTCTTCGGGCTGATCCTGAAGGTCGCAGTCCATGACCACGACATAATCGCCGTCCGCGTAGTCAAGCCCGACGGAAATGGCCACGTGCTGGCCGTAATTGCGCAACAGGTCGATATATTTCACCCGGGCGTCCGCGGCGGCCAGTTTTTCGATCTCCAGCCCGGAGCCCAAAGGGCAGGCGTCGTTGACCATGATCAGTTCAAAATCGGCCCAGGGGCTCAGAGCCGCCACCAGACGCTCATACAGAAGCGGCGTCAGCCGCGGAGCCCCATAGACGGGAATGACGACGCTCAATTTGATTTTCGACATGCTTTGTCCTTAATCGGAATAACTATCGGCGCGGAGCCTGGTCAGGCAGTGAACCAGATCGTAGCCGTCCCATTGCAGCGAGAAATCCATGGTCCGCCCCAGCGGCACGACCCGGTCCACGCCCGCCGGCCTAT